>CAKTVW010000019.1 GCA_934630495.1 uncultured Oscillospiraceae bacterium | reverse complement strand
GGGGCACACAGTCCCGCGCCGCCATGCGCGGCGTGATGCTCTACGTCATGCAGGAGAAGAAAACCGCATGGGAGGGCACGCCGCTCGTCAGCGGCATCAACTGCCAGCCGCAGAGCGTCTATGACGATTTCCTGAACACGAAGCTGCTCTACCACAAGGACGGCGGCGTGATGTTCTATCACATGGTGCAGAGTTTTCCGAAGGGCGCGGCGGTCGATCCGCGGCAGGCCCACAAAGCCGCGCGGCGGCTGGCGGAATACTTTGACGGCTGTGAGGTGCTGGTCTGCACCCACGTTGACCGGGAACACGTCCACTCCCACTGCGTCATCAACTCCGTCAACTTTGAGACCGGCAAAAAGCTGCACATGGCGAAGGAACAACTGCAAGAGTTGATGCGGCGCAACGACGCGATCTGTCAGGAAATGGGTCTTCCTGTCTTTGACGCACCAACACAGCAGGCCCGCGGCATGGGCGGCGCGGAATATCATACGGCTCTGAAGGGCCAAAGCTGGAAGCTGCGGCTCATAAACACCATTGACGAGTGCATGAAATACGCCGCCGACCAGGACGCCTTCGTTTCCCTGATGGAATCCGAGGGCTATCAGGTGCGCTGGGAGAGCGGCCGCAAGTACATCACCTACACCACGCCGGACGGACTAAAATGCCGCGACAACAAACTACACGAAGAAAAGTATTGCAAGGAGGCCATGGAGCATGAATTCAGAATCCGAGCAGAGATTGTCTCTGCAAGAACTCAAGCAGCGCGACACCCAGCAGACAGCGCTGCCGGTGCAGGCACCACCTCCCGAAGCACGTCCCACAAAAGCGGACTGGGAGCGAATGATGAAATACATGGATGCACTGTGGTACCATGCAGATCGGCAGACGGATCTGTTGGAGAGCGTCAGCAGGCAGATGTCGCAGCTTCCCACGCGAACGCAGCTGGACGATCTGCTGAAAGCGGTGCGGCATCTGGAGCAGATGACCGAACAGGCTGGGAAACCGAAAGAGAATTCTTTTTCTCTGCACAGAATCAGACTTCCCAGACTGCATCTGCCACAAGTCAGTATTCCGGCATTGATCTCTCTGCTGATGGCGGCGGCAGCACTGCTTCTGCTCTGGTGGGGCTTGGGCACCGTCTGGAGCAGCTCCAGCCTGCTGCCCCTGTGATGCCCGTACAGCACCACACCGACAGAAAGGTACTGCAAAAAGAACGTGAAAAGAAGATCGCCCTCGGTCACAAGGCAGATGACCACGAGGACGAGCAGAACTGGCAGCAGACCATGTGACGCAAAGGGAGAGTTGAAGGATTTCGACTCTCCCTTTCTGCATAGGACAAGGTTCTCGCAAATAAAATGATAGCACCGCGGGAGGTGATAGTTATTATTGTCCGCCCTTTTACTTACGATAGTGACGCGCACATTATTTCCGGCAGAAAAAATATGATCAGAATTGAAAACCTTACCCCACAGCTTACCGCCGAGGAGTGCATGGAGCAGCGGCGATGTATCGAGGAAGGTCTTTTCGAGGTCTTTATAAAGTATGAAAAACACAATGAAAATGATAGCTATTTAGGAGCTGCTGCGGTATGATGTACCTGTCAGCAGCTCTTTTCTGTGAGGAAGGAGCTACAAAATGAACGCAATCTACGCAAGACAATCCGTTGACAGAGCCGATAGCATTTCTATCGAAAGCCAGATCGAGTTTTGCCAGTACGAAATGAGAGGTGAACAGTACAAGGTTTATACCGACAGGGGTTACAGCGGGAAGAATACAGACCGCCCAGCCTTTGCGGAAATGATGAACGACATCGAAAGCGGAGTGATCGGTAAGGTCGTTGTTTACAAGCTGGACCGTATCAGCCGTTCTATCCTCGACTTCTCTAATATGATGGAGAAATTCGGAAAGCACAGGGTCGAGTTCGTATCCACGACAGAAAAGTTCGACACTTCCTCGCCCATGGGACGCGCCATGCTCAACATCTGCATTGTATTCGCACAGTTGGAACGGGAAACCATTCAAAAGCGCGTGGCGGATGCCTACTACTCCCGCAGTCAAAAAAGCTTCTATATGGGTGGCAGAGTTCCATACGGTTTTCGACTAATCCCAACGACCATCGAGGGTATTAAGACCTCTATGTATGAGATCAACGCGGAGGAAGCGGAACAGGTGCGGTTGATCTATGAGCTCTACTCCAAGCCGGAATGCTCCTACGGTGACATTATCCGCTACTTTCAAGCCCACGGCATTCTCAAAAACGGAAAGCCGTGGGGACGCACACGACTTGCGGATGTTCTCAGGAATCCCATCTATGTCCGCGCGGATCTATCCGTCTATGAGTTCTATCGTGACCAAGGCGCGATCATGGCAAACGATCCGAGTGATTTTATCGGTACGAACGGATGCTACTACTACAAGGGACAGGACTCCGTAGGACGCAAGCAAATGAATTTAGAAGGCAACCATTTGGTGCTGGCTCCACACGAGGGCATCATTCCCTCCGACCTATGGCTAAAATGCCGTGCAAAGTGTCTGGAAGCGCAGCAGATCAAGCCATATCAGAAAGCCAAGAACACATGGCTGGCGGGAAAGATCAAATGCGGCATCTGCGGGTACGCTTTGGTGGATAAGCACTACTCGACCGCACGCTCCCGCTACCTCCTCTGCTCGAACAAAATGAACTCCAAAGCCTGCGAGGGTCCCGGAACGATTTATACCGACGAGTTTGAACAAATTATCTACAATGAAATGCGCAAAAAGATGGCTCAGTTCAAAACGCTCAGAAGGTGTAAAGGGAATTACATTAACCCCGAGCTAACGGCGTTGAATGTTCAACTTACGCAAGTTGAGACTGAGATTGGCTCTCTGATGGATCGCCTGTCGGCTGCGGACGATACCCTGTTTCGCTACATCAGTGGGCGCGTCAAAGAACTGGATGGGAAAAAGCAAGAGCTGATGAAGCGTATCTCTGAATTGAAGCTGCACAAGGAAGCGGACTATACGGAGATCTATAATCACCTGACTATGTGGGACGAGTTGAGTTTCGATGATAAGCGACAGACGGTAGACCAGCTCATCCGCGTCATCTATGCTACCAGCGATTCCATCAAGATCGAATGGCGCATTTAAGCAAGTACAGTTACTCCATCTTGTACGCTTCGGCGAGGCGGTACAGAAGCTGCGCGAACGTCTTGACCAGAGAAATGTCTACTATATGAACCCTGCGATCGACCAATGATCGGATAACCGTACCGTCCCCCGCAGTGCTTTGAAAAATCGGGCACTGCGGGGGACGTTTGCGAGCGCCGCCGGTGGCGGATACAGCGAGCAAAAAGGAGTGGCAGCGGTCAAAATTTGAAGCCGCCGCCAGTGCGGCGCACAAATTTTGGGTACCGCAACAGGGGACGTTTGCGAGCGCCGCCGGCGGCGGATACAGCGAGCAAAAAGGAGTGGCAGCGGTCAAAATTTGAAGCCGCCGCCAGTGCGGCGCACAAATTTTGGGTACCGCAACAGGGGACGTTTGCGAGCGCCGCCGGTGGCGGATACAGCGAGCAAAAAGGAGTGGCAGCGGTCAAAATTTGAAGCCGCCGCCAGTGCGGCGCACAAATTTTGGGTACCGCAACAGGGGACGTTTGCATGCGCCGCGCAAATCGTTGATGACGCCGGTCCTTACACGATAGTGCCGAAAACGGCGGACTTGGGGAAGCCCACCCTACGCACAGAACCAAGATTTTGCGTAGGGCGGGGTGCCCTCACCCCGCCGCGAAAAAAAGCAATGCTGACTGCGGAATTGAAGAGGCCCGCCGGACAAAAAGTTCGGTTCTGTGATTTTCGATTTATCTCTGCAATTCTTTATTTATATATGTATCGCTTGCTTTTTTGCGGTATTTATGGTAGAATTAGTGTGCATAATTATCATGGAAAGGAGTCGGCTATGTATTCCAACGCCTATGTCTGGTCACGCGTCCTGTCCTATCTGGAACAGCATTCTCCGACCATGGCCGTCGCGTCCTTCTTCGACGACGCCGAGGTCGTGGAGCTGTCGGAAAACAAGCTTGTCATCTATTCGCCCTCACCGTTCCGCAAGGATGTCATTTTAAAACGCTATACCGAGCTGATAAAGGAAGCCATGCGCGAACAGTTCCAGACGGAGATCGAGCTTGTGGTGCTTGACGAAGAGGAGTTCCCGCAGTATTCCATGGGGCAGAAGCGGCGCACCTTTGTCGAGCTGAACTCGCAGTACACCTTCGACACCTTCGTGGTCGGCTCCTCCAACCAGCACGCATTCTCGGCGGCGGAGGCCGTCGCGGAGGAGCGCACGAGCGCGTATAATCCGCTGTTTCTCTACGGTCAGTCCGGCCTCGGGAAAACGCACCTTCTCTACGCCATTGCCAACCGCATTCAGAAGAAGCACCCGGAATACAACATCGTCTACCTGACCAGCGAACAGTTTACGAACGAATTTATTGAAGCCGTCCGAAGCGGTAAAAACTTTGAATTTCGCGACAAATACCGCAATGCGGACCTGTTTTTGATGGACGATATTCAATTTATCGCCGGCAAGGATTCCACGCAGGAGGAATTTTTCCATACCTTTAACACGCTCTATGAAAATCATCATCAGATCGTGCTGACGAGCGACCGCATTCCGAGCGATATGCTCCGCTTGGAGGACCGTCTGCGCACGCGCTTTGAGTGGGGTCTGATCGTCGACATCCAGCCGCCGGATTACGAAACGCGCTGGGCGATCACGAAAAATAAGGCCATGTCGCTGGCGCTGGAGCTGCCCGACGATGTATGCGATTACATTGCGGAAAACATCACCAACAACGTCCGTCAGATCGAAGGAACGGTCAAGAAGATCAAAGCCTATCACGACCTGACCGGGATGCCGCTGGACATTTCCAACGTCTCCCGCGCGATCAAGGACATGTATCACGGCAAAGCGCAGGCCGTTCCCACGCCGAATCTCATCATCAGCGAGGTCAGCCGGTTCTATTCTCTGGAGGAAAGCGTTCTGCGCAGCACACAGAAGAACAAGGGCACGGCCGAGGCACGGCAGATCGCGATGTATCTAATTCGTAAAATGACGAATCTTTCGCTTCCCGACATTGCCAAAGAGTTCGGCAAGAACCATACCACCGTGCTCTATGCCATTCGCCGCGTCGAGGAGGAGCTGACCAATACCTCCAGCGGTCTGCAGGACAATCTGCGCGACATTACCGCAAACATCAATTCCAGACTGTAAGGTGCGGGGTAAAATGCGCCCGTACTGTCGGTAAAAATCTATGCACACCCGCTGTTCAATGTGCAAAACTTTTCTGTTCATAACCGAAACGCAAATATTTTTCACAACGGCCTGTCAATAACCGCGAACTGTCTGCACAGTGTCCTGTGCAAAACAGAGCCTTGCCGTTTCAGGGCGCGCGCGGGTTTTGCACATAAGTTTTGTCTACTGCTGTTTACTACTGAAATATATCCCTCCTATCTCTAGATAGAAAGAAAGCGAGGTTTTTCCTATGAAGTTTTCCTGTGAAAAAGCGCTGCTGGTCGCGGCCGTTTCCACTGCCTCCCGCACCGTCTCTCCGAAGAGCACGATCCCCTGCTTGGAGGGCATTCTGCTGCGCGCCGGTGTCGGCGTGCAGGTGACGGGCTTCAACCTCGAGACGGGCATCACCGTCAAGCTGGCGGCGGACGTCCGCGAGGCCGGTATCTGCGTTATGCCCGCGCGGCTGTTCTTCGACATCGTCCGCAAGCTGCCGGATGAGGAGCTTGAGATCACCGTCGACGACAAGCTGCAGGTCTCCATTACGGGCGGCGCGTCTACCTTCCGCATTACCGCGATGGACGCCGAGGACTATCCGGAGCTTCCCGACGTCAACTCCGAAAAGGGCATCCGGATGCCGCAGAGCGCCCTGCGCGAAATGATCGGCGGAACGATTTTCTCCGTTTCGGAGAATCAGGCGCGGCCCATCCATACCGGCTGCCTGATCGAAGTCAGTAACGAGACAATCACGATGGTCGCCGTCGACAGCTTCCGTCTGGCGCGTCGGACTTGGCATTCCGAGGAGCCGATCGGCCGCGAGCTGAAATTTGTCGTGCCTGCGACGGGTCTGCGCGAGGTCGAAAAAATTCTTACCGACAGCGACGAGCCGATGACCTTCACGCTGGGCGACAAGCACATCCTCTTTGAGATCGGCGACGCGACGCTGGTCTGCCGCGTGCTCGAGGGCGAGTTCATCGACTGGCGCAGAGTCGTTCCCACGAAGAACGAAACGATCCTGACGGCAAACGTTTCCGAGCTGACCGCGTCGATCGAGCGCGTGAGCCTGATCGTGTCGGAAAAAATCAAAAGCCCCGTGCGCTGTGTTTTCGGAGAAAATACCGCCGATTTCCGCACGATGAACACCATCGGCTCTGCACACGACGTGTGTCCCGTCGCGGGCAACGGCGGCGAGCTGGAGATCGGCTTCAACTGCCGCTATCTCCTTGACGCGCTGCGCGCCGTTCCGTCCGAGGAGGTCACGCTGGAGCTGCAAAACGGATTAAGCCCCATCGTTTTTACGCCCGTTGACGATAAAAAAGATTTTGCTTACATGGTGCTGCCCGTCCGTCTGCACTGATTTCATAAAAGGAGAACGCAATGAAGGTTCGTGTTCGGCGGATATCCGCTGAGGAGATTCCGGTGGAGATCACCACGGAATTTATTAAGCTGGAAAGCTTTTTGAAGCTCTGCAACGCCGTTTCCAGCGGCGGCATGGCGAAGAATTTTATTCTGAACGAGGAGGTCACGGTCAACGGCGAGGTCTGCACCATGCGCGGAAAAAAACTGCGCGGCGGTGATAGGGTTTGCTTTGACGGTGTGACTTATCTGGTCAAAGATGCTGCTCAATAGCCTGTATTTACGGAATTTTCGCAACTATTCCGAGACAAAGGCGCAGTTTGTGGACGGTGTGAATCTGATCGTCGGAGACAACGCCAACGGCAAGACGAATCTGCTCGAGGGCATTACCTATCTCTCTGCGGGGCGGGCCTTCCGCACGCGGCGGGAGCAGGAGCTGATTGCGTTCGGCGCGGAATTTGCCGAGCTTTCCGCCGAAATCTCGTCGCAGGAGCGTGAGCAGACCGTCCGCGCCGTGCTGTTTCAGGGGCGCAGGCCCCGTCAGCTCTGGCTCAACGGCGTAAAACAGAAAACGGCGTCCGAGCTGGTCGGCGTGCTGACGACGGTGCTGTTCTGTCCGGAGGACCTCCTGCTGCTCAAAAAGGGCGCCGCGCCGCGCCGCAAGCTGCTGGATCATGTGATCTGTCAGCTTCGGCCGAATTACGACGCCGCGCTGACGGAATACGGCCGTCTGCTGGAGCAAAAGACCGCGCTGCTGCACGATTGGCGTGAAAATCCGTCGCTGCTGCAAATTCTGCCGGAATATAACACGCGCATGGCGCAGGTCGGCGCGCTCATCATTTCCTACCGCGCCCGCTTCGTCAAGGCGCTGGAGGAGTGCGCTTCGGCCTATCACGCGGAGTTTTCCGGTGATAAAGAGCATTTAACACTGCAATATCAGACGGTTTCAAATATTGAAGACCCCTTTGCGCCGCCCGAAACGCTTCGTCAGCTTCTGACGGAGCACCAGCAGCGGCACGAACGCGCGGAGCTGGACAGCGGTCAGTGCCTTTCAGGGCCGCATAAGGATGATCTGGTCGCCGCGATCAACGGCCTTTCGGTCGCCGCATTTGCCTCGCAGGGACAGACTCGCACGGCGATGATCTCCATAAAGCTGGCACAGCGGGAGCTGCTGCGGCGCGACAGCGGAGAAATTCCGATTCTTTTGCTCGACGACGTGCTTTCGGAGCTGGACACCGCGCGGCAGGACTTTCTGCTCAATCGTCTCGACTGCGGCCAGGTGTTCATCACCTGCTGCGAAACGGACCGCCTGACGAAGCTCGGGCAGGTCCTGCGCATCGAGAACGGAAAAATCATTTGACTGCGCCTTGCGCACGGAAACGAATTTTTCTCGTAGGGAGGGCTTCCCTTTTGCTCGCTGTATCCGCCATCGGCGGCGCTCGCAAACGTCCCCGCTTGCCGGTCAAAGTAAAATAAAGAGACAATCTCCCATTCTTGTCATTGCGAGGAGGGCACAGCCCGACGCGGCAATCCGTTCTCCTCTGTAATGTTTTTAAGAGAAAACCGGCGTAAAGAGATGCGGATTGCCACGGTTTGCTGCGCAAACCTCGCAATGACAAACTTGACTTTTTTGACAGTCTGAGCTCCCTCGTCAGAGGGAGCTAAGATACTGCGGCTCGGCTGCTCGGCGGCAAGAATAAAAAGGAGTCCTGTTATGTATTTTCCAATCGGCGGCGATATGGCGGTGCGGGATCGTGCCGTGATCGGCATTTTTGACCTCGACAATACCTCGTGGTCGCGCCATACCCGCGCGTTTCTCACCGAGGCCGAACGGCAGGGCGAGGTCGTCGACGTGTCCGGCGAGCTGCCGAAAAGCTTTGTTCTGACCGAAGAGTTCGGCATGAACCGCGTGCTTTTGACCCAGTTCAATACCGCCGCGCTGGAAAAACGTGCGCAGGAAAAGCGAAAGTAAGACGTTTCAGGTCAATTTTACTTCAAATATATCCCGATTATAGAGAATATACCCGATTCTCCAACTTTTTCAAGGAGGACGTTCCATGTCCGAAGAATTGATGAACACTACAGTGCAGGAAGAATACGATGCGTCACAGATCCAAGTTCTCGAGGGCTTGGAGGCGGTGCGGAAGCGCCCCGGTATGTATATCGGCTCCACCTCCTCCAGCGGCCTGCACCATCTGGTCTACGAAATCGTCGATAACTCCATCGACGAGGCGCTTGCGGGCTACTGCAAGCACATCACCGTAACGATCAACCCCGGCAATACCATCACCGTGACCGACGACGGCCGCGGCATTCCCGTCGACATTCAGGCGCAGACCGGCCGGCCCGCGCTCGAGGTCGTTTACACCGTTCTGCACGCGGGCGGTAAATTCGGCGGCGGCGGCTACAAGGTTTCCGGCGGCCTGCACGGCGTCGGCGCGTCGGTCGTCAACGCCCTGTCCGAGTGGCTGACGGTCGAGGTCCACAAGGAAGGCAAAATCTATCAGATGAAATTTGCCCGCGGCCATATCACGCAGGAAATGAAGATCATCGGCGACACCGACCGCCACGGCACCGGCGTGACCTTTAAGCCCGACCCCGAGATGTTCGACACGCTGGAATATGACTATGAGATCCTGCATACCCGGATGCGGGAGCAGGCGTTCTTGAATGCCGGTCTGCATATTTCGATCGCCGATAAGCGCACCGAGGACGGCCCGTCCGACGCCATGTGCTACGAGGGCGGCATCCGCGAGTTCGTCCGCTGGCACAACCGCCACAAGACCGAGCTGCATTCCGAGGTCGTGTACATGTCCGGCACGAAGAACGACGCGCAGGCCGAGGTCGCGCTGCAATATACCGACAGCTATAACGAGACGCTGGTCTCGTTTGCGAATAATATCCACACGCCCGAGGGCGGTATGCACGAAACGGGCTTCAAGACCGCGCTGACGCGCGTCATGAACGCCTACGGCACGAAGATCGGCGTCATTAAAAGCGACAGCGACAAGGTTTCCGGCGAGGACTGCCGCGAGGGCCTGACGGCGGTCATTTCCGTCAAGCTGACCGACGCGCAGTTCGAGGGCCAGACGAAGGCGAAGCTTGGCAACGCCTATATCCGCACGTTGGTCGATAATGTCGTAACGAGTCAGCTTGCGGAGTATTTCGAGGAGCATCCCGCCGTCGCCCGCGTCATTCTGGAAAAGGCCATGACGGCCAACCGCGCCCGTGAGGCCGCGCGAAAGGCCCGTGAGTCCATCCGCCGCAAGACGGCGCTCGGCGGCGCGGCCATGCCCGATAAGCTCCGCGACTGCAACGAAACCGACCCCGCCCTGACGGAAATTTACATCGTCGAGGGCGATTCGGCAGGCGGCTCGGCCACGCAGGGCAGAGATTCCCGTTTTCAGGCGATCCTGCCGCTCTGGGGAAAAATGTTAAATGTCGAACGCGTCCGTGAGGACAAGGTCATCGGAAATGACAAGCTGCAGCCCGTCATTACCGCGCTCGGCGCGGGCATCGGTGAGGAATTTAACCTCGAGAAGCTGCGCTATCACAAGATCGTCATTATGGCCGATGCCGATGTCGACGGCAGCCATATCCGCACGCTGATGCTGACATTCTTCTTCCGCTATATGCGTCCGCTGATCGAGCAAGGTTACGTGTACTCCGCCATGCCGCCGCTGTTCAAGCTGGTTCGCGGCAAGACCACGCGCGTGGCGTTCTCCGAGGAGGAGCGCGACAAAATTTCGGCTGAGCTTCGCGCGGACAATCCGAATGCAAAGGTTGACATCTCACGGTTCAAGGGTCTCGGCGAAATGAATCCGCACGAGCTGTGGGAAACGACCATGGACCCCGAACGCCGTACGCTCAAGCGCATCGAGCTGAAGGACGCAATCAAGGCCGATGAGATCTTCACCCTCCTCATGGGCGAAAAGGTCGAACCGCGCAAGGAATATATCGAGCAGAACGCAAAATACGTCGCGAATCTGGACTACTAAAGTGAAATTTAACATCCTTTCATAAGGAGGAAACACCTTGGCACATAAGAAGGACTACAAGCCCGAGGATATCATGTTCCCCGAACAGGCAATCGTGACCTCGGAGCTTGTCCACGAGATGAAAACCAGCTACATGGAGTACGCGATGTCGGTCATCATCGGGCGCGCCCTGCCGGACGTGCGCGACGGCCTGAAGCCCGTGCATCGCCGCATCCTGTATGCAATGTATGAGGATAATTTGACGTCCGATAAGCCGTTTAAGAAGTCGGCGACCTGCGTCGGCGACGTGCTTGGACGTTACCATCCGCACGGCGACGCTTCGGTCTACGACGCGCTCGTCCGTCTGGCGCAGGACTTTTCCATGCGCTATATGCTCGTCGACGGCCACGGCAACTTCGGCTCGGTCGACGGCGACCCTCCTGCCGCGTATCGTTACACCGAGGCGCGTCTGTCAAAAATTTCCAACGAAATGCTCCGCGACCTCGAAAAGGACACGGTCGACTGGGACCCGAACTTTGACGAATCGCGCAAGGAGCCGCGCGTGCTGCCCTGCCGTTTCCCGAACCTGCTGGTCAACGGCTCGTCCGGTATCGCGGTCGGCATGGCGACGAATATCCCGCCGCATAACCTGACGGAGGTCATCAACGCCTGCCTCTGCGTGCTGGAAAATCCGGAGGCAACATTATATGACCTTATGGAGCACATCACCGGCCCGGACTTCCCGACGAAGGGTCTGATCCTCGGCCGCGCGGGCATCCGCAGTATGTACGCCACCGGCAAGGGCCGCATTACGATGCGCGCCCGGACGGAGCTGGAGGAGTTCGGTCAGAACCGTCAGCGCATTATCGTGACGGAAATTCCGTACCAGGTCAATAAGCGGATGCTTATTAAAAATATGGCCGATCAGGTCAACGAGAAACGCCTTGAGGGCATCTCCGACATCCGCGACGAATCCGACCGCAACGGTATGCGTATCGTGATCGAGCTGAAGCGCGAGGCCAACGCGCAGGTCGTGCTCAACCGCCTGTTTGCGCAGACCGCGCTGCAGACCACCTTCTCGGCAAACCTGCTGGCGCTGGTCAAGAATCAGAGTCAGCCGAAGGTCCTGTCGCTCCGCGAAATTCTGGACGAATACCTGGCGCATCAGGAGGAGGTCGTGATCCGTCGGACGCGCTACGACCTCAAAAAGGCGCAGGAGCGGGCGCATCTGCTCGAGGGCCTGCTGATCGCGCAGGACAACATCGACGAGGTCATTCACATCATCCGCAGCGCCTACGACGACGCGAAGGAAAAGCTGATGGAGCGCTTCGGACTCAGCGAGGTACAGGCGCAGGCCATTCTGGACATGCAGCTCAAGCGCCTACAGGGCCTCGAAAAAGACAAGTTACAGGCAGAATACAATGAGCTTGAGGAGCGCATTGCCTATTATAATCGTGTGCTGGGCGACATGGAGCTGGTCAAGGGCATCGTCCGCGACGAGCTGACCGCCATCCGCGATAAGTACGGCGACGAGCGCCTGACGGAAATTCAGGATGTCGAGGACGAGATCGACGACGAAGACCTGATCGAGGAGGAGGCGTGCTGCTACACGCTGTCGAACGCGGGCTATATCAAGCGCCTGCCGGTCGACACCTACCGCAGCCAGCGCCGCGGCGGCCGCGGCGTCTCCGGTCAGACGCTCAAGGAGGAGGACTACATCAAGAACCTCTTTATCGCGTCGACACATGACTATTTACTGTTCTTTACGAATCTCGGACGCGTCCACCGCCGCAAGGGTTACCTCATTCCCGAGGCGGGCCGCACCGCGAAGGGCACGAACATCGTCAATATCCTGCCGCTGGAAAACGGCGAGCGCGTGACGGCAATGCTGCTGACGCGTGAATTTACGGATAACGAATACCTGATGATGGTCACGCGCAACGGCACGGTCAAGCGTTTGCAGCTTGACGAGGCCTACACGGCGAGAAAGGCGGGCATCCGCGTGCTGAGTCTCGACGAGGGCGACGAGCTGATCGCCGTCATGAAAACGACCGGCAACGACAATATCCTGATCGCGACGCGCAACGGCATGACCATCTGCTTCAACGAGCAGGACGTGCGCTGCATGGGCCGTATGGCGACCGGCGTGCGCGGCATCCGTCTGAGCGAGGACGACTGCGTCGTTGCGGCGGCAGTGGCCGAGCCGGGCAAGTGCCTGCTGACCGTGACCGAGCGCGGCTACGGCAAGCGGACGCAGGTCGAGGAGTATCTGCGCGGCGACAGCGTCCAGTCACGCGGCGGAAAGGGTATGCGCGGCTACCGCCTGACCGAAAAGACCGGTCCGGTGGTCGGCGCGGCGATCGTCAGCGAGGAGGACGATATCCTGCTGATCGAATCGGGCGGCGTGGTCATCCGTATGCCGGTCAGCGGCGTGAGCGTCTATCGGCGCGACACGCAAGGCGTCATTATGATGCGCGTCGAGGACGGAAACCGCGTGATCGCCGTGCAGCGTACCGATGCCTCCGAGAGCGAGGAGGAACAGGCATAAGCCGATGTTTCCCCGTACTCTGAATTTTTAAGGAGAAAAATATGGAAGAAAACACCGAATTGGAGAAGAACGTAAACGATCTTCCCGAAGAAAATATCGCCGATACGGCGGAGGACCCGGCGCTTACGCCGCCGCGATTTGTGATCGAAACGACGCTGAACGCCGAAATGCAGCTCGAGGCGTCGACCGCACTGGCGCCGCCGTTTGCAAAATATATCAACTATATCTGTATCGGCCTGAGCGCGGTCATGACGGGAATTTTGGTCTGGCGGTATTTTAACGGCGGCACGACCGGCGACCTCGTAATGGCGGCGCTGCCGCTGATCGCCATCGGCTACCTGCTTTACACCATGTTTGCCTCCCCGAAAAAGGCACTTCGCCGCTGGGAGGACAACATGCGCAAGAGCTTCGGCAGCCCCGAGGCCCAGCTCGTCACCGAGTTCTATGAGCATTCGCTGGCGCAGACCATCGACAAGCTCGACGACGTGGTCGTAGACGGCTATTCCGCTCTGCGCGACATGAAGGAGACGGAGCACCTGTTCCTGCTGCGCAGCAGCCGCGGACAGTGGTTTTTCCTGAGCAAATCCGGCTTTAAGGTCGGGAATGAGGCTGCTTTTCGGAGCTTCCTGAGCGAAAAAGTGCAGAAAAAGTGACCCCGGAGGAAGTAAAACATGGCATTTTTCCTGTCAAAAAGAAATAACGAGGACCGCCAACTCGGAATTTATGTTCACATCCCGTTCTGCAAGAGCAAGTGCGAATACTGCGATTTCTACTCGGTCAGCGGCAGCCGCGACCGTCATATTACGGATGATTATTTACAGGCGCTGGCCGACCATATCCGCGAATCGGGACGCCTTGCGCCGGAGTATCTGGTCGATTCGGTCTACTTCGGCGGCGGTACGCCGAGCTTTTTCGGCGCGGAAAACCTCGAAAAAATTCTCGACGAGATCCACCGCAGCTTCCGCCTGAGCGTCGAGGCGGAGGTCACGCTTGAGGCAAATCCCGACAGCGTGACGCCGCAGGACCTGCGCAGACTGATCCGCGCGGGCTTCAACCGCATTTCCATCGGCGTGCAGTCCGACGACGACGAGATGCTCAAGCGCCTCGGCCGTCCGCATAATTTCGCACAGGCCAAGCTTGCCATGGAAAAGGCGCGGAAGGCCGGTTTTGCGAATATTTCGCTGGACCTGATGTACGGCCTGCCCAGTCAGACGCTGGCGGATTGGAAGCGCACGGTCGAGCATATCGCGCAGATGCGCCCGGAGCATATCTCCTGTTATGCGTTAAAGGTCGAAGAGGGAACGCCGCTCTGGAGCTACCGCGACTGCGCGAACCTTCCGAACGACGATCAGCAGGCGGACATGTATCTTGCCGCGTCCGAAATTTTGCGGAATTACGGCTATATCCACTATGAAATTTCCAACTGGGCGAAGAAGGGCTTTTCTTCGCGGCATAATCGGAAGTATTGGAGCGGCGGCGAGTATCTCGGCTTCGGTCCGACGGCGGCCAGCGATTTCGACGGCAAGCGCTTTACGATCATCCGCGACCTGCGCGGCTACATCAACGGCATTGCGCGGCACGAGCCGATCCTGTCCGAGTGCGACGAAATCCCGACCCGCGAACGCGCGGGCGAATACGTTATGCTGCGTCTGCGCACGCGCGAGGGCATCAATGCCGAGGAATACGAGCGGAAGTATCTGATGCCGTTTGCACCGTTACAGCGCGGAATGGAGCGCTTTCGGGAGCGCGGTTACGCGGAATTTGTGCGCGACCGCTGGCGCCTGACGGAGCAGGGCTGGCTCGTCTCCAACCAGATCATTCTGACGCTCAATGAGCTGCAGGAGCGCTCTACCCCGCTGACCAAAAAGCGCTGATATGTCGTTTTATACAGAAACATAGAATAATCCGGGCGGCGAAGGCCGCCCGGTTCAGCGTGTCGAAAAACTCTTTTCGACACGCTGACAGACTGCTAAAAAGTTCGGAAGACAAGCAACTCACGCCCGTCGGCGTACGTGGGTACGGTAGGGCGTGAGTTGCGCAGTAAGTCAAAATCCTTGCGAAGCAAGCAGATTCTCACATTATAAAGTTCGGAATATTCCATTTTTTCGAATCAAAACGTTTAAAGAAAAATCCATTAAATAGTTAACTGATTTTGACGATTCCGGACTTTTTTGACAGTCTGCCGGGCGGCGAAGGCCGCCCGGTTCATTATGCTCATGCACCGGTTTGTTATGCGGCGGCGTCGAGCATAGTCTCGATAAAAATTCCGTAGCCCATCGTCGGGTCGTCGATCAGGACATGCGTCACCGCGCCGACCAGCTTGCCGTCCTGCATGATCGGGCTGCCGCTCATGCCCTGTACGATGCCGCCGGTCGTTTCCAGCAGCGCCGGATCGGTGACCTCGAGCAGCAGGTTGCGGCCCTGCGGCTCGTCGGGATAGATCGACCGAATCTGCACAGAATATTCCCGAATCTCCTGCCCGCGGACATTGGACAGGATCGTCGCCGCGCCGGTATGCAGCTCCGACGCCTTTCCGACCGGCACCGGATCGGCACGCCGCGCCTGCATGGTGCCGAACACGCCCTGCCGCGTATTGCCGGTAATTTCGCCGCAGGCGCTGCGGCCGCAGACCGCGCCCTGCAATGCGCCGGCCGCGCCGGCTTTCCCCTTTGTGACCGCTACGACCTCGGAATGCAGGACGCTTCCGCTCCGCACGGGCAGCAGCTCCGACGATTCCGTGCCGCAGATGCCGTGGCCCAACGCGCCGAAGGTCTCATTTTCTGCATTATAAAATGTCACCGTGCCGATGCCGCTCATGCTGTCGCGCACATAGATGCCCAGCTTCCAGCCGTCCTTCGTTTCATGCGCGGACACGGTAACGTTTTTTTCGCGTCCGCCGCGTGTGACCGTCAGCTTCATGGGGCTGCCGCCCGATGCCTCGACCGCCTTCGCTACGGCCTGCGCCGTACGCACCTCGGTGCCGTCGATGCTTCGCAGAAGGTCGCCGCGCCGCAGACCGGCGTTTTTCGGATAGTCCTCCGCAAATTCCACAATGCACACGCCGTCCGTTTCCAGCCGCAGCGCGACGGTATTGCCGCCCGGGATCACCGTTTCGGGCGCCGCCCACGCGCCCGAGAGCAGCAGCAGCGCCGCCCCAAGCGCCGCCGCGATCCGATAAATGTGTTTCATAGTTCGCCTCCCCCGCTTTTCTCCCGCGGCGCAAAAAAATTTTTTTGTCGCCACGGTGATAATATGGCCGATTTTCTGCAAAAACTCTCTCCCAATTCCTCGGTCATTTCCCAACGGAAAAAACAGGACCGCCCGCCGATGCATGATTTGCGTCGGCAGGCGGCCAAAATTTTACAGGCTTACAATTTTATTCTGCAAAAAACAAGTTCACACGCGGCAGAAATCGAGCAGCGGCATCCACGCCAGCATGGTTTTGCGCACCTCGTCCGCCAGCGCGGGCGAGTACAGCAGCTCGTCGGGCGGGCAGTCCTTGATCGCAATCAGGTTTTTCAGGCCGAAAAACCGTTCCAAGCGCGCGTCGGGACAGGGCTTCGGCCGCGCGTAGCGGTCGCCGCCGAGCGATACGCCGCTTGCCCGTTCGCCGTGCGCGACGACCTTGAGAAATTTTTCGGGTCGGGCCAGCATTCGCTGCCGCAGAAGCTCCATGTCGCTCGGACGCGTGATGAACAGGAAGCCGTAGCGATAGCCCTCCGGACGGACCTCGAAGCACAGGCTCGGCTGCTCCAGCCACGGGCCGTCCTCTGCCAGAAAGCACATCCACAGGCTGTCCTTATAAAATGTGGACGGGTGCATCCGCATGTCGCGGTAAATTCTGGAAACGTGCAGGCGAAGTCCGTCGCCGACGGACGGCTGCAGCTCGGCGGCAAGCGCCTTCATCGGCTCAAGCAGCGTTTTTTGATATTGCTGCTTGTGCTCGGCGAACCATTCGCGGTTGTTATTGAAGCGGATGCCCCACAAAAAGTCCATGGTTTCCGGTGAAAATGCCATTTTTCTCTCTCCAATCCGCCTGATCGTTTGCTTTTTCGATCAGGACACCTTGTCAAATTGACTGTTGTACAGCTCGGCGTAGAAGCCGCCCTTTTCCAGCAGCGCCTCGTGCGTGCCGCTTTCGACGATATCGCCGTCGCGCAGGACGAGGATCAGGTCGGCGTTCTTGATGGTCGACAGGCGGTGCGCGATGACGAACGAGGTGCGGTCCTTCATCAGCTCATCCATGGCGCGCTGGATCTTCAGCTCCGTGCGCGTGTCGACCGAGGAGGTCGCCTCGTCCAAAATCAGCATCGGGCGGTCGGCGATCATCGCGCGGGCGATCGTGAGCTGCTGCTTTTCGCCCTGCGAAAGCGATACGCGGTCATTGAGCACCGTGTCATAGCCCTTCGGGAGCGTCCTTACAAAGTGGTCAAGGCCGACGGCCTTGCAGGCTTTTTTCATTTTTTCGTCCGTCGCGCCCTCGGTGCAGTAGATCAGATTCTCGCGTAACGTGCCTTCAAAGAGCCATGTGTCCTGTAACACCATGCAAAACTGGCGGTGCACCTCCTCGCGGCTCATTTCGCGGATGGGTACGCCGTCGATGCGGATCTCGCCGCCGGTCAGCTCGTGGAAGCGCATGAGCAGGTTGACCATCGTGGTCTTGCCCGCGCCCGTCGGGCCGACAATGGCGATCTTCTGGCCGGGCTTCGCCACGGCGGAGAAATCGTGGATGACGATGCGGTCGGAGTCCTCATAGCCGAAGCGGACGTGGTCGAACTCCACAAGGCCGCGCGTTTCTTCCAGCCGCATCGGCTTATCGTGCTCGTCCTCCATCTCCTCCGCCTCAAGGAACTCAAACACGCGCTCGCCGGCGGCCGCCGCGGATTGAAGCGACTGCATCGCCTGCGCGATCTGGCTGAGCGGCTGGGTGAAGAAGCGGATATACATCATGAACGCCACGATCGTGCCGATCTCGATCTTGCCGTCAAGCGCCAGCAGCGCGCCGACGACGCACACGGCCACATAGCCGAAATTGCCGACGAAGTGCATGATCGGCATCATCAGGCCGGAGAGGCACTGCGACTTAAAGCCGCTGTCGCGCAGGCTTTCGTTCATCTCGGTAAAGGTCTTGAGCGCGGCGTCCTCGCCGTTGTACGCCTTGACGACCGTGTGACCGGCGTAAATTTCCTCGATATGGCCGTTGATGCGGCCGAGGTCGCGCTGCTGCCGCAGGAAGTATTTCTGCGAACGCGACATGATGAGCAGCATCAGCACGAAGCCGAGCAGCGTCGCAAGGATCGCCGCGCCGGTCATCAGAAAGCTGTGACGCAGCATCATCACCAGCGAACCGACCATCAGCGTGACCGACGAAACGAGGTTGCCCACCGCCATGTGCATGGATTGGCCGATGGTGTCGACGTCGTTCGTGACGCGCGAAAGGATGTCGCCCGTCGAGGTTTTATTGTAATAGGACATCGGGAGGCGGTCGATCTTCGCCGCGATGTCGCCGCGCATCCGCTGCGCCAGCCGCTGGGTCACGTTTGCCATCAGCCAGCCCTGCACTACGGAGAGCACCATGCTCAGGCTGTAGTAGACGATGAGCGTCGCGCCGATGTCGGCCACGGCGTCAAGGTCGATGCCCGTCAGGATGCCGTTTTTGACCACGTTGGTCAGCTCGCCCAGCTTATCCGGGCCGACCAGCGTCAGCGCCGTGCCGCCGATCGAGCAGACCAGCGCCGTCACGATCGCGGGCGCAAATCTTTTGCAGTAACGCAGCAGTTTTTTCCACGCCCCAAGGAAATCCTTGGACTGCTCCGGCGCGCGCTGTCTCATTGGTCCGGGCATGATTCCAATTCCTCCTTTGAAAGCTGTGAAAGCGCGATCTGACGGTAGACCTCGCAGGTGCGCATCAGCTCGTCGTGCGTGCCGATCCCGGCCATCTCGCCCTCGTCGAGCACGACGATCTTGTCCGCGTCGCGGATCGTGCCGATGCGCTGTGCCACGATCAGGCGCGTCGTCCCGGCACAGGTCTCCGCCAGCGCTTTGCGGACGGCGCGGTCGGTCTTATAGTCCAGTGCGGAGAAGGAATCGTCGAAGATCAGAATTTCCGGCTTCCGCGCCACGGCGCGCGCGATCGAAAGCCGCTGCTTTTGTCCGCCGGACAGGTTGGAGCCGCTCTGCGCGATATAGCCGTCGTAGCCCTTGCTCATATTTTCCACGAAATCGGCTGCCTGCGCCGTCTCGACGGCCGCACGGATGTCGGCCTGCGTGGGAGCGGGTCTGCCGTTGTCGCCGTAAGAGACGTTGCTGCCGACCGTTCCGCTGAACAGCACGGCCTTCTGCGACACATAGCCGATGCGGTCGCGCAGCTCCTTCTGGCGGTACGCGCGGACGTCGGCACCGTCGACCAGCACGGCGCCCTCGGTCGCGTCGTAAAAGCGCGGGATCAGATTGACGAGCGTGCTCTTGCCGCTGCCGGTCGCGCCGATAAAGGCGACCGTTTCGCCCTTTTTAGCCGTGAAGGAGATGTGGCGAAGCGCTTCATCCTCGGCGCTGGGGTAGCGGAAGCTCACGTCGCGAAATTCGACCGTGCCCGTCTCGGTGCCCTCGGTGCGCGAGCCGTCGCGGATGCGAAGCGGCGTTTCCAGCACCTCCAGAATACGCTTGGCCGATACGGTGGCACGCGGCAGGAGAATGAAGATCACGACCAGCATCATAAAGGACATGACCACCTGCATCGCGTAGGAGGAAAAGACGACCATATCCGAAAACAGGACGGCTTTTTCCATCAGGCCCGCCGTATTCTCGATCATGATCGCGCCGATCCAGTAGATCGCCAGCGACAGCCCGTTCATGACCAAGCTGATAGACGGCATCAGAAGCGACATGGAGCGGGTCGTAAAGAGCTGGGTATTTGTAAGCGTGTCGTTGGCCTGCGCAAACTTGCGCTCCTGATAGCCCTCGGCGTTGTAGGCGCGGACGACGCGCAGACCGGTCAGATCCTCCCGCGTCACGCGGTTCAGATCGTCGGTCAGACGCTGCAGACGCTTGAACTTCGGCAGCACGATCAGCAGCGCCAGCAGCACGATCACAAGCAGCACCGCGACCGCGACGGCTGTCGAAAGCGTCCACTGCCAGTTTTTGTCGGCGATCTTGGCGATCGCCCACGCGGCGGTGACGGGGGCCTTGACGAGCACCTGCAGGCCCATGACCACGACGGTCTGAATTTGCGTGACGTCGTTGGTCGAGCGGGTGATGAGGCTCGCGGTCGAAAAGCCGCCGATCTCCTCCATGGAGAAGGACTGTACCTTTTCAAACAGGCGCAGACGCAGCGCCGCGGCGAAATCCGACGCGACGCGCGATACGCAGACCGCCACGGTCATTGCCGCGGCGAGGCTGCCGAGCGCGCACAGCAGCATTTTGCCGCCCGGCCGCAGGATGTCGGACATGGTGCCGCCCTGCATTTGCAGCGCCTGCGTGATGTTGCTCATGTAGTCCGGGATCGTCAGCTCCAGCCACACCTGCACCACGATCAGGCCGACGCACAGCAGCACCAGACCCCAATTGCGTTTTGAGATGTTGCGAAATAGTTTCAGCATTCGGTTCTCCTTCTTGGCAAACCTGCCCGTTTCCGCGCGGCGCGTTCGGAGATCGTTGTACCGACGGCATTCGGGAGGTCACCCGAAAAACGCGTAACAAGGCTTTATGAACGCCTGCGGCGGAAACGCTTCAAAAAATAGATTTCCATTGAATAGGAGAAATTATAACACAAATTGCCTGACAAAAAAAGGTGAACCGGGAAAAGCTTACAAATAATTCACATTTTTGTTAAAAACGCGTTCGCCGCGTGGGCGGCAGACAAATTCCGTGCATCGCAGTCGGAATCCTGCTTGCGAACGGAAGCGGAGGCTCCCGCGATTGCGGGAGCCTCCGGTCAGACTGTCAAAAAAGTCAAGCTTGTCATTGCGAGGCCCCGTAAGGGGCCGTGGCAATCTCGCAGAATGTTTCTGAACTTCCGGAAAACTCCGGCGAATCCGAAACATTTTACATGAGATTCCCACGTCGCTTCGCTCCTCGGAATGACATGACCGAGGGTTCTTTGACACGCTCACCGGAGGCTCCCGCGATTGCGGGAGCCTCCGGTTGAGGTATTTCCGGTTGCGGTATTTCTTATTCGATCTCGGGCAGCTCCGCGAGAACGGCGGCACAGCGCGGGCACAGGCCCTCGGCGTTGGCCTTGGTCGAGTGCATCCAGCAGCGCGGGCACTTGACGCCGTCGGCGTTGCGGACTTCGATGTGCAGGCCGGGGAAGCTTTCGCCGGTGCCGGTGACGCTGTCGGCGCGGGCCGGTTCGTCGATGGCTACGTCGGAGACGATGAACAGCTCCGCGAGGTTCAGGTCCTTGACCGCTTCGACGGCGGCGCGGGCGGCATCGTCGTTCGCCGTGAGGACGACGTGGGCTTCGAGCGCCTTGCCGATGCGCTTGTCGGCGCGGGCGGCCTCGAGCACGCTGTTGACGTCGCTGCGGACGGCAATTAACGTGTCCCACTTGGCCATTTCGTCGGCGCTGAGGGCGTAGGCGGCGTAGGGCTTGACCATCTCGTTGAGCACGACGTTGCGGCCGTCGTCCTCGGCGCGGTGCGGCATGGCCTGCCAGATCTCGTCGCAGGTGAACGGCAGGATCGGGGCATAGAGACGGGTCATGGCGTCGAGAATGAGGAACAGCGCGGTCTGGGCGCTGCGGCGCTTGAGGCCGTTGCGGGACTCGCAGTAGAGGCGGTCCTTCAGGATGTCCAGATAGAAGCTCGACAGCTCCACGACGCAGAAGTCGTTGATCGCGTGGGTCAGAACATGAAATTCAAAGTTGTCGTACGCCTTATAGCCCGTTTCGAGCAGCTCGTTGAGCTTCGTCACGGCCCAGCGGTCCAGCTCCAGCATCTCCTCCGGCGCGACCGGATGGTCGGCGTCGAAGCCGTCAAGATTGCCGAGGCAGTAGCGGGCGGTGTTGCGGAATTTCAGATAGCTCTGCGAAAGCTGCTTGAAAATTTCCTTGGAGCAGCGGACGTCGGCGCGGTAATCCGCCGAGGCCGCCCAGAGGCGCACGATGTCCGCGCCGAAATCGCGGATGAGGTCGGCGGGGTCGACGCCGTTGCCGAGAGACTTGTGCATGGCCTTGCCTTCGCCGTCGACCGTCCAGCCGTGGGTCAGGCACTTGCGGAACGGTGCGCCCTCGCCCAGCGCGCCGACGCTCGTCAGCAGGCTCGACTGGAACCAGCCGCGGTACTGGTCCGCGCCCTCGAGATACAGGTCGGCGGGCCACTGGTCGGGATGCTCGCGGCGCAGGGAGGCGATATGGGTCGAGCCGGAATCGAACCAGCCGTCGAGCGTGTCCGTTTCCTTCTCAAATCCAGCGGCCTTGCCGCAGTGCGGACAGGTCAGGCCCTCGGGGATCAGCTCGGACGCGTCGTGCGCAAACCAGTAGTTCGAGCCGTGCTCGTCAAAGAGCTTGGAGATATGGGCGATCGTCTCCGGCGTGCAGACGGGCTTGCCGCAGTCCTTGCAGTAGAACACGGGGATCGGCAGGCCCCAGCGGCGCTGACGGGAGATGCACCAGTCGGCGCGGTCGCGGATCATGGCGACCATGCGGTCCTTGCCCCACGCGGGGAGCCATTGGACGTTGTCGCAGGCCGCGACGGCCTCATCCTTGAAGCTCTCGACGGAGCAGAACCACTGCGGCGTGGCGCGGAAAATGATCGGGCTCTTGCAGCGCCAGCAGTGCGGGTAGCTGTGGACGATCTCCTCGGAGGCCAGAAGCATCCCGCTTTCCTTCATGTCGGCAAGGATGACGGGATTGGATTCCTCGGTCTTCATGCCGGCGTACTTCCCGGCGTAGTCGGTGTGGCGGCCGCGGTCGTCCACGGGAACGACCAGCTCCATGCCGTAGCGGCGGCAGGTCTGGTAGTCGTCTGCGCCGAAGCCGGGGGCGGTGTGGACGCAGCCGGTGCCGGAGTCCATGGTGACGTACTCGGCGTTGAGCAGGCGGGAGGTCTTGTCGAGGAAGGGGTGCTTGGCCAGCATGTTTTCAAAGAAGCTGCCCGGATGCGTCTCGACGATCTCGTAGTGTTCGATGCCTGCGACCTTCATGACCTTCTCGGCCAGCGCCTCGGCCACGATATACAGCTCGCCGTTTTCCGCCTTCACGACGGCGTAGCTCTCGCGCGGATGGAGCGAAATGCCCATGTTGCCGGGGAGCGTCCAGATCGTGGTCGTCCAGATGACGAAGTAGAGCTTGCTGTGGTCAAGGTGCGGGAGCTTGCCGAGGTCGTCGTGCATGGGGAATTTGACGTAAACGGTCGTGCAGGGATCGTCCTGATACTCGATCTCGGCCTCGGCCAGCGCGGTTTCGTCCTTCGGGCACCAGTAGACGGGCTTCAGGCCCTTGTAAATATATCCTTTCCGGTACATTTCGCCGAAGACCTTGACCTCCTCGGCCTCAAAGTGCCGGTCCATCGTGCGGTAGGGGTGCGCCCAGTCGCCCAGCACGCCCAGACGGCGGAAGCCCGCCATCTGCCGCCGGATGAAGTCCTCGGCGAACGCCTCGCAGGCCGAGCGGAACTCCGTGACGGGCATGGTCTTGTGGTTGAGCTTGTTTTTCTTGATGATGGCCGACTCGATGGGCATACCGTGGTTGTCCCAACCGGGGACGTAGGGCGTGTAGTAGCCGCGCATGGCGTAGGAGCGGACGATGAAGTCCTTTAACGTCTTATTCAGCGCGTGGCCCATGTGAATGTCGCCGTTGGAGAACGGAGGGCCGTCGTGGAGAATGAAGCGGGGCTTGCCCTCGTTCTTCTTCAGCAGCTCGGCGTAGACGTCGAGCTTGTTCCAGTTTTCCAGCATGGGCGGCTCACGGGTCGGAAGCCCGGCGCGCATGGGAAAATCGGTCTTCGGGGTGATGATGGTGTTTTTGTAGTCCATTTTATAGAAACCTCCATAGGATTTTCAAACAAATCGGATTTTTCGCAGGTGCGAATTGCCGGATGGCCGACAGAAAATCGGAGTGCCTGCGCACGGGGCGTCGGGGACGCCGCCCCCTACGGGCGGGTATCGATGGTGCCTGCAAAATGGGTCAGCCTTCGTTTTCCCGGTCGAGCGGGTCGATGATCTCGCCGCCGAGGACATGAACGGTGTCCCAATAGCGGATGCCCCGGGCGTTGAGCGTGCCCGCGCCGACGTAGGCGATCGTGCCGAAGGGCAGCCAGTCGGTCTCCGTGAAGCTGCCGCCGGAGAGAATGAGCGTCGCGGGCGCTTCGTCCTCGCGCACCAGCGATTCGAGCGTGCATTCGCCGCCGCGGAACACGGCCGTCGTCGGATCGATGCAGGTCGTGATCTCCAGACTGCCGCCGGATTGCAGCAGCGGGCAGTCGTTCAGCCGGAGCGTTTCCACCTGCACCTCGCCGCCGCGCAGCACAAAGCCGGGCTGTGACGGGTCGGTCGGGGCGCTCGGCTCAGGACGGGTGTCGGGCGTCCGTGTGCAGCCGCACAGCAGCAGTATGGCACACAGTGCGGGAAGAAGCAGCTTTTTCATGGGACGCTCCTTTCTGTCGATGGGTCCGGGGGAAGAAATACAAAAATCCTCTGTCTCGTCAAGAGACAGAGGAAATCGCTCTGCGGTACCACTCTTGTTTCCCGCCGAACGGTCGGCGGAACACTCGAAGCGCGATAACGGGCGCGGCCGTCTTGCCTTACTGCGCGCGGGCGGTTCGGGCAGATGCTCCGGAGGGATCTTCCCATGCGTTTGCCGCTGCCTCGCACCGTCCGGCAGCTCTCTGGCGGCAGCGTCCCACGCCGCAAGGCGGCGGGCCGCTCCCATGGCGAAGATGCATGGTACTCGTCTCCATCAACGCGATACGATATACAATTGCGGGAAGCGGTTCGGCCGTTCGCGGTCAGTCCTGATCCTTGAGGTCGGCGTCTGTGATGCGGCCGAAGCGCAGAGTTTCCAAAATTTTCTGCTTTGCGGGGGGGAGATCGCCGTGCAGCTCTGACCGCCGCTCGGCGGGCTGCGGCGCCTTTTCATTCTGCGCGTCCTCGGAGGACTCCTCCTCGTTCGTCGCGTTCAGGCTGTTTTCGATGCTCTGACCGATTTCCTCGATCAGTGCGTCAGCCTTTTCCTCCGGAGAGGGAGGCATGGGTGACTTTTCAAAGTCGAACGCGCGGGGCGCTTCGGGCTGCTTTTCCTTGGGAGGAAGCTCGCGCGTGCGAAGCTCCTCCATCAGCTCAAGCTGACGGCGCAGGCGCTTTTCGATCGAGTCGATAAACTGCGCGGTCGCGGCCTTGGCGGCGTCGAGCCGTTCGGCCTCGCTGCCGAGCAGCTCGTCGATATTCTGCGCCTTGGCGGAGGCGGTCTCCTCGGCCTCGTGCAGCAGCTTGGCACACTTTTTCTCCGTCTCGGCAAGCATCTGGTCGCAGGTCTTCTGCGCGGCGACAATGGCGCTCTGCATGGAGCCTTCCTGCTTGCGGTATTCCTCCAGCTTTTCGACCAGAATGCGCATCTTGCTTTTCAGCACGGAGTTTTCTTTGTAAAGTGCAATATAATCTTCGGTCAGCGGCTCCAGAAACTCGTCGACGGAGGCCATGTCATAACCGCCGAACAGAGCCTTTTCAAAACTGATCTCCTGAATTTGCTGCGGGGTGATCATGCGGTTCAGCTCCTATCTGTCTGTTCTCGGAAGGTTGCGCCGAGGGGCGTCTTCGGCCGGGTGCGCGTATCGGAAAGCGCGGAGGTCAGAAGTAGGTCGGCGCGTTGTTTTCCAGCTCCTCGGCCAAGTCTCCGATCACGTCGACGCTGTACGGCGTGACGAGGTATGTATACTTGGCGACCTTCTTGATGCGGCCGTCGAGCGCATAGGCACAGCCGGAAAGGAAGTCCACCAGACGGCGGGCAACGTCCTTATCCGTCAGCTCAAGATTCAGCACGATCGCCTGCTTGTCGCGCAGATGATCGGCAATATCGGAAACCTGATCGAAGCGCGAAGGATTGACCAGATTGACCTGAAGCTGCGTCGAGGAGCCGAGATTGACCACGCGGCTGGAACCGCCGAGCGGGCGGCTCGCGGCGGCAGAGGAAGCGGCGGGACGCGCAGTCTCCGCAGCGGCGGAGGAGCGGCCGAAGGTGCGGCGGGGGGCAGGCTCCTGCTCCGGCTCGTCGTCCAGCGGCTCGTCGTCGTAATCATCGTAATCGTCGTCGTCCCGATCGGAATAGGGATGCGTTAATTTTTTCAGTTCGTCCATCAGACCCATGTGCGGGTACCTCCAAATCACTCGATCCGGGAAGCTCCGTCTCCGCCGACCGACGCGGCGGGAGAACCCCGTCCAAGGTCTGCGCGGGGCGCTTCGCGGTATCGATTATTTTTTTGTGTAGTCTCGCGCGCCGAAGATCGCCGTCCCGACGCGGACCATCGTGCTGCCGCAGGCAATGGCGTCGGCAAAGTCGTCCGTCATTCCCATCGACAAAATATCCATGCTGATATTATGATATTTTTTTGCTGTTATGTCAACAGAAATTCTGTGAATTTTCTCGAAATATCTGCAATTGTCCCCGATTTTTTCGCTGATGGGGGGAATTGCCATCAATCCGCGCAGTCTACAGTTGGAAAATTGTTCCATTTTTTCCGCAATCTCGGGGACGGCCTCGGGCGTAAAGCCGGATTTGCTGGCCTCCGCGCCGATGTTGATCTCCAGAAGAATGTCCTGTATGACGCCTTGCTTGGCGGCTTCGCGGTCGATGCACTCCAGCAGCTCGACGCGGTCGACGGACTGGATCAGCGCGACGCGGCCGACGACCTGACGCACCTTATTGGTCTGCAAATGTCCGATAAAATGCACGGGGACAGCGTCGTAGGCGTGGTCGGCAAGCTTGGCCGTCAGCTCCTGCACACGGTTTTCGCCGCAGCAGTCCACGCCCGCCGCAACGGCCTCGCGGACGCGGTCGGCGTCGTTCATCTTCGTGGCGGCGCACAGTAGGATCTCGGCGGGGTCGCGGCCGGCCTTTACGGCGGCCTCCGCCATTTCCGCCCGAATGCGGGCGACATTTTCAGCGATCATGTTGGGATACCTCTTTCTCTGTTAATACGGGTTTGTGAAATATTATATTGAAAGCTGCTGACGAAATAACGGAAATCCCGCCATTGTGCGGCTTGCCCCGCAAGCCGCAGCGATCTCGCGCGGGCAGCTCGAAGAAGCAAAGGGACGGGAGAGGCGGATTGCCGCGGCCCCTTCGGGGTCTCGCAATGACAAGACCGGCGGGCGGTGCACGGCGGCGGTGTTTTGCATGAACGGGGCGGTGCGCGGCGGCGGTGCCTTTGCATGAACGGGGGTATGGCGTCTGCCCGCGCCTCAGTGCGGGAACTCCGACGCGATGTCCCTGTCGGTCAGGATCATTTCGTCGCCGGGCCAGAGGTGCTCCGGGCCGGAACGGTCCCATTCGGCAAGGAAAAATTCGTCCCACTCGGAAAGAAGCGTGACGGGCTTCCAAACGGCGCGTGAATTTTCCAGAATATAGACGCCCGTTTCGCCGTTTTCGTAGTAAAGCGCGGCCTTCGGCACGCGCAGTCCCCGATCGGAGGCGAAGGTCAGCCGCGCCTCCTCCCTGCGCAGGGAGACGACCTCTCCCATGCCCCGGTCGCAGGAAAGCACCAGCAGACTGACGCCGTTTTCCGTCTGACAGCGCTCGATGCGCATGGGGTAGCGTGTGCCGGGGCGGGCGGTAAATTCCAGCTCCGGCTCCGAGAAATTTTCGCCCGCCGCCACGCAGACGAAATACCAGCGCTGCGAAACGGCCAGCCGTCCGACGGCGTTGGCATTTACGGGCTTCGCGGCATCGGGGAGCGCCCTCAACTCCGCAAGCGTCATGGTTTCCAGCGCCTCGGGCGTCAGAACGCTTTCGTAGCCGTCGACGCGCGGACAGACATAGCCCGAAGACGCCGCAGTCAGCGCCGCCGCATCCTCGGAAAGCTCCGCCTCCAGAGCGGCGATGCGCTCGTCGAGATCGCGGACCGCCGCGCGATCCGGCTTGTCCGCGTCGCGCGGCGTGAGCGCCAGCAGCGCGGCGGTCTGCTTCGCGGCGCGCAGCTCATGGACGGCGGCCTGTGCGTTTACGGCGGCGAGCTGTTCGGCGATGTCGCCCCTCTGCGCCAGCAGCGCGGCACGCTGCTCCTTCAGGGCGTCCAGCTCCGCGCGTCGCTGCCCCGCCTGCGCAGAAAAATAGCCCGTGGCGAACGGTTGCCCGCCGCCGACACGATCTCCGGCGGACAGCTCCCATACCACCACCGGCATCGTGCTGACCAAAACCTGCTCCTGACGTACCACAAAGCCGGAAACGGTCAGACCGTCCCCGACTTCGCAGCAAACTGCGGTCACAAGGGTGTAGGAACGTCCCGCGCCGAGCAGAGCGCCCAGCGCGTAGACCCCAAGCAATACCGCCAAGAAAACCGAAAGGAGCTTCAGATAAAGCCTGCCCTGTTTCTGCATCCCTAGATCGGGAAGCGCACGGGCTGCAGCGGCACGACCGTGGAAATGGCGTGCTTATAGATCATCTGCTGCTTGCCCTCGGAGCTGAGGATCACGGTAAAGCTGTCAAAGCCGGTGACGATCCCCTTCATCTGGAAGCCGTTCATCAAAAACATGGTGACGGGGGTGTGTTCCTTGCGTACTTCGTTCAGGATCAGATCTTGGAGATTTTCTGTGTTTGCCATATAAGTACCTCTTTTCTTTCGTTTCGGAGGCCTGTCGGGCCTCTCTGATTTTTTTCGGAAACGTGCGGCGACGTTTCGGAGATACTTATATTTTATCCGGCTCAAATGCCGTATTCAGGCAGAAACGGTCGAATGAAATGAAATATTTCGTCCTGCGTCATGCGGTCGACCTCCAGCCGATGGATGCTTTCGTTGCGGCGGAACCACGTCCGCTGACGCTTGGCGTATTGGCGGGTGCGGAGCTTGATCTCGTCGACGGCGGCGGGCAGATCATCCGTCAGCCCGAGGACGAAGGGGGTCAGCTCCTTGTAGCCGATGGCCTGCATCGCGGTCGAATCCGGCGCGACGCCCCGCGCAAGGAGCCGACGGACCTCGTCGAGCAGGCCGTCTCGCAGCATTTGATCGACGCGCGCGTCGATGCGGCGCTTGTGCCCCTCGCGGTCGGCAAGGTCGACGCCCAGCCAGAGCGGAGCGTATTTCGGCGGGACCGCGCGGCTCTCCCGATTGTGCTGAGAAATGGTTTTCCCGCTCTCCAGCCAGACCTCCAGCGCGCGGATGACGCGCTTCTGATTGGACGGGTGGATGGCCTGCGCCGCCTCGGGGTCGACGCGGCGGAGCTGCTCGTACAGCGGCATGATGCCCTCCCGCGCGGCGCGGGCCTCCAGCTCCTGCCGACGGCCGGCCTGCGGATAGGGGGCAAATTCGCGCCCCGCGATCAGCGAATCGATGTAAAGGCCCGTCCCGCCGACGAGAACGACGGGCTTGCCGCGCCGCAGGATGTCCTGCACGCAGGCGTCCGCCATCTCCACATAGCGGCTGACGGAAAACGCCTCGGTCGGGTCGGCGACGCCGATCATGTGGTGGCGGATGCCGCCCATTTCCCGTGCGGTGGGCGCGGCCGTGCCGATCTCCATGCCGCGATAGACCTGCATGGAGTCGAACGAGACGATCTCCGCGTCCAGCTCCTGCGCCAGACGGACGGAGAGCGCCGTCTTTCCGGAGGCGGTCGGGCCGACGATACAGAGCATTCTGTCCATGCTAGGCCCTCTTAAACGTGCGCTCGAGCTGACCCGCCGTCAGCTCGACGCAGATCGGCCGTCCGTGCGGACAGTATTTCAGGTCGTCACGCGTCATGACCTCGCGTACCAGCGCCTCCCGTTCGCGCTCGTCGGTGTGCCAGCCGCCCTTGATCGCCGCCTTACAGGCGATCGTGTGCAGCATGGTGTCGCGCAGCTCGGACGGCTTGACGCGCTTTCCCGCGCGGAGGTCGCTCGCCAGCGCGCCCAGAAGCGCCGCGGCGTCGTCCGGGTCGATCTCCGACGGGAGCTGACGGATCGCCAGCGTGCCGCCGCCGTAGTCGGACACCTCGTAGCCGCAGTCGCGCAGGAGGGCTTCGTTTTCCAGCAGGATCGCCGCCTCCTCGCGCTCCGGCTCCCAGAGGATCGGCGCAAGCAGGAGCTGCGACATGATCGGCTCGGTCTGTTTGCGGAATTTTTCAAATAAAATGCGCTCGTGCGCGGCGTGCTTGTCGATGAGCAGGACACTGCGCCCCTGCTCGACGATGATATAGGTGTTCAGAACCTCGCCGACGATGCGGTAGTCCGAGGCGGCGGACACCTCGGACGGCAGCCCGACCGTATCGGACGCCCGCGTCGGTTCGTCTGTTTTTGGTGCGGTTGTCTTCGGCGTGTTTGTTCCCGGCGCATCTGTCTCCGGCGCGGGACTTTCGGCTGCCATGCCGTCATGCCCGACGGGGCTGTCGGGGGCGGCGGGGCTGCCATACTCGGAGGGGCTATCGTGCCCCGTAAGGTCGTCTGACGCGGCCTTTTCCGCGCCGACGGACGGAACGGAGGCCGTATTGAACGAGTTTGAGCTATTTGTGAGCGGTTTTGAACGACTTTCGGACGATGCGCCTTCGGCGGGGGTCACCGCTACGGCTGCTTCGGAGTCTGTGGCAGCGGGCGCGGTTTTCGGTGCGGCACTCCGTGCCGCCGCGTTCTCCGCAAGGCTTTCCAGCGCGGCGTCCGACGGCTGTACGCGCGGCGCTTCCTTCAGGACCTGCGCAAACGTGCGGTATTCCTCGGCGCTCATGGTGCGGAAAAACGTCTGCTTCGGCGCGGACTTGGGCGCGGGGGAGGCGATCGGCGCGGGGGAACGGAGCTGTTCGGGCGCGTCGCCCTCGTGCGCGGCGTGCTTCTGCTGCGGGAGGTGCATCTCCGCCTTGCCCGAGGCGCGGTCCAGCGCGCCCTGTACGCCGTAGCGGATGCAGTCAAAGATGTCGCGCTCGTTGATAAATTTGACCTCCGTCTTGGCCGGATGGACGTTCACGTCGACCAGATGCTCCGGCAGCGTCAGGCACAGCACGCACGTCGGATAGCGGCCGACCATGAGCCGGTTGCGGTACGCCTCTTCCAGCGCGGCGGTCATCGTCTTGGAGCGGATGTTGCGCCCGTTGACGAAAAAAAGCTGATTTGCGCGGTTGCCGCGCGTGGCGTTCGGCCGCGAAACGAAGCCCGTCAGGGTGTATTTGTCCCAGTGGCTGTTCACGGCGATCAGGTCCTTGGCGGTCTGACGGCCCAGCACGGCGCGGACCGCGCCGAGAAGCTCGCCGTCACCGACGGTCGAAAGCTGTTCCTCGCCGTCGCGCAGGACGCGGATCGCCGTCTCCGGATGCGCCAGCGCCAGCCGCTGCACGGTCGACAGCAGCGCGGAGGCCTCCACCGCGTCACGTTTCATGAATTTCAGGCGTGCGGGCGTGTTATAGAACAGATCGCGCACGATGATCGTCGTTCCGTTCGGGCAGCCGACCTCGCCGCGCTCGGTCACGACACCCGCCTCGAGATGCAGGCTCGTGCCGAAGGGGGCGTCGGCGGTCTTGGTCATCAGGTCGATGCGCGACACGGACGAGATCGCCGCCAGCGCCTCGCCGCGGAAGCCCAGCGTGTGGATGGCCTCTAAGTCCTCGGCGGTGCGGAGCTTGCTCGTCGCATGGCGCAGAAAGGCCGTCTCGGCGTCGTCGGGCGCCATGCCGCAGCCGTCATCCGTGACGCGCAGGAAGGTCATGCCGCCGTTTTGCAGCTCGACCGTGACGTGCTTGGCCCCGGCGTCGATGGCGTTTTCGACCAGCTCCTTGGCGGCGCTTGCGGGGCGCTCAACGACCTCGCCGGCGGCGATCAGGTCCGCCACATGCGGCGATAAACATTGAATTTTCGGCATATTGCTTCACCTTTTGCCAGTAAATAGTATATCGTGTTAAATATAATAAAAATACGGTTCTGAATTTTCGGTAAATTCCGGCGAATCCGAAACATTTTACATGAGATTGCCACGGTTTGCTTCGCAAACCTCGCAATGACAAGCCCGACCCGGGCCGTCGGGCGACTCGGACAATTCGGGTCGCGTATCAGATCATTTTTTTCAGCTCGAAGAGGGCGTTCATGGCCTCGATGGGCGTCATGGCTTCGACGCAGAGCGACTCAAGCTTTTTGCGCAGGGCGTCGTTTTCCATGCCGGTCAGGGAAAGCTGGTCGTCGGCGGCGACCGTCACGGTGCGCACGGGCGCGCCGCTCTCCAGCTCCCGCAGAATTTCCCGCGCCCGATGAATGACGCGGTCGGGCAGGCCCGCCAGCTTCGCGACCTCCACGCCGTAGGAATCGTCGGCCGCGCCGGGCACGATCTTGCGCAGAAATACGATGTCGCCGCCGCGTTTTTTCACGGCGATGTTGTAGTTCTTCACGCCCGGAAGCTCCTGCTCGATGTCCGTCAGCTCGTGATAATGCGTGGCGAACAGCGTTTTCGCGCCGAGGCGCTTCGGGTCGGCGGCAAATTCCAGCACCGCGCGCGCAATGGCCATGCCGTCGAAGGTGGAGGTGCCGCGCCCGATCTCGTCGAGGATCAGCAGGCTGCGGTTGGTCGCGTGCGTCAAAATTTCCGCGACCTCCGTCATTTCCACCATAAATGTCGACTGCCCTATCGAAAGGTCGTCCGACGCGCCGACGCGGGTGAAAATGCGGTCGACGATGCCGATGCGGGCGGCTCTTGCGGGAACGAAGCAGCCGATCTGCGCCATCAGCACGATCAGCGCGACCTGCCGCATGTAGGTCGATTTACCGGCCATATTCGGGCCGGTCAGGATGGAGACGCGGTTGTTTTCGGCGTCCAGAAGCGTGTCGTTCGGGACGAACAGCGCGTTTTTGAGCACCTGCTCGACCACCGGATGCCGCCCCTCGCGAATTTCGATCACGCCGGACAGGTCGACCTCCGGCCTGCAATAATTATTTTTCACGGCAAGCTCCGCAAAGCACGTCAGAACGTCAAGACACGCGACTGCACGGGCGGTGCGCTGGATGCGCTCGGCCTGATCGGCCAGACGCAGGCGCACCTCCGTGAACAGCTCGTATTCCAGCGCGGTGATGCGGTCCTTTGCCGTCAGGATGGTGCTTTCCAGCTCCTTCAGCTCCGGCGTGATGTAGCGTTCGCCGTTGGTGAGGGTCTGCTTGCGGATGTAGGTGTCGGGGACCATGTCGACCTGTCCCTTGGCGACCTCGATGTAGTAGCCGAAGACGCGGTTGTAGCCGACACGCAGATTTTTGATGCCGGTTTTTTCCTTTTCGGCCGCTTCGATCTGCGCCAGCGTGCCCTTGCCGCCGGAGACGATGTCGCGCAGACGGTCCAGCTCGGCGTTATAGCCCGCACGGATCATCCCGCCCTCGCGGACGGTGAAGGGCGGCTCGTCGGCGATCGCGGCGGCGACCAGACCCGTCAGGTCGGTCAGCTCGTCGATCTCGTCGCGCAGGACCGCGAACATGGGCGCCTTCAGGTCGGCTATGGCGGCCTTCAGCGCGGGGATCGGCTCGCAGCCGCTTCCCAGCGCCACAAGATCGCGGGCGTTGGCGGCGCCGGTGACGATGCGCGCCGTAACGCGCTCCAAATCCGATACGCCGCGCAGCAGCTCCCGCAGCTCGTCGCGCAGGATGCTCTGCTTTGCCAGCTCGTCCACCGCGCCGAGGCGGCGGTCGATCCTTTTCGGGCTGAGCAGCGGCTTTTCCAGCCAGCTTCGGAGCATACGGCTGCCGAGCGCCGTACGCGTCTTGTCCAGCACCCACAGCAGGCTGCCGCGCTTATCGCCGCCGCGCATCGTCTCTGTCAGCTCCAGATTGCGCCGCGCGGTCAGATCAAGCTCCAGAAAACGGCCTGTTACATAATATTCAAAGCTGCGTACATGGCGCAGGCTGACCTTTTGCAGCTCACGAAGCGTCCGCAGCAGCGCGCCCGCACTGCGCCAGACGGCGCTCTTGTCTCCGATGCCGAGCGCCTGCGGCGTTTGCCCGAACTGCTCGGTCACCGTTTCGGCGGTCTGCGCGGGGTCGAACAGCTCCGCCGCGCCGATCTCCGCGCAGCAGCTCAGACGGTCCTGAAGCGCCTGCGTCAGCTCGGCGTTCTGCGCGGCCTCGCCGCCGCGAAGCACCTCGGAAGGCGCGAACCGCCCCAGCTCGGAGAGCACGCGGTCGACCGCCTGCCCGCCGTCGCAGCTCGTGGCGTAGAACGCGCCCGTCGAAATATCGCAGAAGCTGACGCCGTAGCAGCCGCCCTCGCCGAAAACGCAGGCGAAGTAATTGTTGCGGCTCTCGTCGAGCATCGAGCTTTCCACGACGGTGCCGGGCGTGACGATGCGGATGATGTCGCGCTTGACCAGTCCCTTTGCCAGCGCGGGGTCCTCCATCTGTTCGCAGATGGCGACCTTGTAGCCGCGCGAAACGAGCCGCGCGATATAGCTCTCGGCGCTGTGGAAGGGGACGCCGCACATCGGGGTCTGATCGGCCTTTTCCTTGCCGCGGTCGCGGGTCGTGAGCGTCAGGTCAAGCTCCTTGGAGGCCAGCCGCGCGTCCTCGTCGAACATTTCGTAGAAGTCGCCCAGACGGAAAAACAGAATGCAGTCCGGGCGCTGCTCCTTGATCTCGAGATATTGCCGCATCATGGGCGTCAACTCGGCCATTGGTGATGTCCTCCGATCGTGTAGTTTCTATCTTATGCGGTGGATTTGGCTTCGCCTCGTCGGCGGGAGCCAAAGCGCGGTGACGCGGGCGGCGCGCCCTTGCGGGTACACTCCGCCGTTTGCGCCGCTTCGGCGGCGTTCGCAAACGTCCCCGCTTGCCGGTCAAAGTAAAAAAGAGAGAAAATCTCCCGTTCTTGTCATTGCGAGGAGGGCGCAGCCCGACGCGGCAATCCGTTCTCCTCTGTAACGCTTTTAATACTGATTCTTGATTAAAAGATTTAATCAAGAATCCCGCGTGCTACGCACACTCGCATCGTGCGAAAGCACGCTGCGCCGTCTCATGCAGAATCTGACGCGCCCTTGGCGCTATAAAAAGCTTTTCAAGCTTTTTAACAGATTCTAGTATAAGAGAAAACCGGCGGAAAGAGATGCGGATTGCCACGGTTTGCTCCGCAAACCTCGCAATGACATGCGGGGCGGTTTTTTGACAGTCTGACCGCGCGGCGGTATCAAACCAGCTTGCCCGTCAGGCTCCATGTGGTGCAGCCGGTGATCTCCGTGTCGACGAATTGGCCGATCAGGCTGTCGTCGCCGTCGAAGCGCACCAGACGCCCGCCGTCGGTGCGGGCGGTCAGCTTATCGCCGTCGCGCCCGTCGACCAGCACCCGCACGGTCTTGCCGATGTAGGCGCGGTGCTTTTCCTCGGAAATACGGTTTTGCAGGGCGCAAAGCCGATCAAAACGGCGGTTTTTGTCCGCTTTTGTAAAGGGATCGGGCATTTTCGCGGCAGGCGTGCCGCCGCGCGGCGAGAAAATAAAGGTAAACAGCGCGTCGTAGCGCACGGTTTCGATCAGCTTTAAGGTGTCCTCAAATTCCTCCTCCGTTTCGCCGGGGAAGCCCACGATCACGTCGCTCGTCAGGACGAGATCGGGCATGACGCTCCGACCGTATTCGACAAGGGAGAGATACTGCGCCGAGTCATAGTGGCGGTTCATCGCCTTGAGCACGCGGTCGTTGCCGGACTGGAAGGGCAGGTGGAACTGCTTGCAGATTTTGGGATATTTTGCGATGGTGTCGAACAGCTTCCGACTTGCGTCCTTGGGATGCGAGGTCATGAACCGCAGGCGGAACTCTCCGGGCAGCTCCGCGACCTGCGCCATCAGGTCGGCAAAGTCGATGCCGAGGCCGAGGTCCTTACCGTAGGAATTGACGTTCTGGCCCAGAAGCGTGATCTCCTTATAGCCGGCTTCGATCAGCTCGCGGCATTCCCTGAGCACCTCCTCGGGACGGCGGCTGCGTTCGCGCCCGCGTACATAGGGCACGATGCAGTACGAACAGAAGTTGTTGCAGCCGTACATGACCGATACCCAAGCCTTGAGGGAGTTGGTGCGCGAAACGGGAATGTTTTCCGCGATCGAGCCTGCCGAATCCTCTACGGAGAACACGCGCTTGCCGGTTTTCAGCACGCGCCACAGCAGCTCCGGAAATTCCCACAGATGATGCGTGGAGAATACGCCGTCGACATAGGGGTAGGAGTGCTTGATGCGGTCGGTCACGGCGGGCTGGCCCATCATGCAGCCGCAGAGAAAGATTTTCTGGCGCGGGTGGCGGCGCTTGGTGTGCGTCAGGGCGCCGACATTGCCGAAAACGCGCTGCTCGGCGTGCTCCCGGATGGCGCAGGTGTTCATCACCACGATGTCCGCGCCCTCCGACGTGTCGGTAAAGCCGTAGCCCGCGCTTTCCAGCATACCGCGGATGCGTTCGGAATCGGCCTCGTTCTGCTGACAGCCGTAGGTGTCGATGTAGGCCACGGGCGTGACGCCCTGCGCGGCCCAGTATTCACGGATCTCGCCGCAGAAGCCCTGCTGACGGCGCAGCGCCTCGGGCGAAATGACGGTGGTTTTTGTCTCCTTGGTATTCAAACGGATGCTCCTCCACGGTGGTAAAGTTTATAATTTATAATAATGTATTGTACCATTTTTCGTGCCGCAATGCAAGCGCGGCAGGCGGAAAATTCCCGTTCTTGTCATTGCGAGGAGGGCGCAGCCCGACGCGGCAATCCGTTCTCCTCTGTAACGTTTTTATGAGAAAACCGGCGCAAAGAGATGCGGATTGCCACGGTTTGCTCCGCAAACCTCGCAATGACATGCGGGGCAGTTTTTTGACAGTCTGACTGCGTAGGGCGGGGTGACCCCACCCCGCCGCGAATTTCGGACGCAGAAATGAAAGCACCTACCGAAGCCGATGCGGCCGCGATGAATGCTTTTCATTATCGATCGGGCATTCGCGTCAATCGAACGCGTACATGCCGAAAAAGGCCAGCAGGCCCTTGCCGCAGTCGTATTCCATTCCGCACCGCTCGGCAAGCTTCCTGACGAAGATACAGTAAGCGGACATGCAGGAATATTGCAGATCGGGGAAACGGCACGGGCGGCCCTCCTTGCGTTCGCACGGGCTGCACAGCGCGCATCCGCTCGCGCCGACGATGATGCCGTCGCAGCCCTCGCCGCGCAGACGCTTGACCAGCCGCAGCTCGGCGGCGTTGTGTGCGCTCTTGGCCTGCTTGATGGCGGGGGCGTCGGTGTAGTCCGCGATCTCCCACATGGTTTGCAGGACGAGCGCCTTTTTATGCGTCAGGATTTTCTGCTTCATTTCCTCGGGCGTCCCGCAGTCGGGCGGACAGGAATGGTTCGCGCCGTACTGCCCGCAGAGATTTTCCGCGCAGTAGGGACGGAAGGACGGGTCGAACACGATCTCGTCGGTGCCGATCACGGCCGCGTTGGCGAAGTTCTCCTGCACGGCGTATTCCAGTATTTTTTCGTTTGTCATGGCGCTGCCTCGATTCTCGGAAGGATAAAACAACTATAGCCCTTTCCCGTTCGGCTGTCAAGAGAAACGCGCCCCGCCGCCCCGCACGGGAAACAAAGCCGCGCTTGCAAATTCTCCGTCGGTGCGCTATACTGTGTATGAATGAGACTGAATTTGAGGGGAGTGCTTTACTTGACGCTATCCGCCGACCGCCGCGCGCTGCACCGCATACCGGAGCTGGATTGGCAGCTTCCGCAGACGGCGGCCTATCTTCGTTCGCGGCTGGAAAAGCTGCCGTGCCGCGTGTTTGAGCCGTGCGAAAATGCCGTCTGTGCGTATTTTGACTTCGGCCGGGAGCAGACGACGGCGTTTCGGAGCGATATGGACGCGCTGCCCGTGACGGAGGCGACGGGACTGCCCTTCGCGTCGGAGCATGTCGGACGGATGCACGCCTGCGGGCACGACGGCCACATGGCGATCGTGCTGGGGCTTGCGGACCGTCTGGCGGCACAGCCCGCCGAAAAGATGCGGAGCAACGTGCTTCTGATCTTCGAGCCTGCCGAGGAGACGACCGGCGGCGCGGCGGCGATCTGCGAGACGGGCGTTCTGGAGGCGTACCGCGTGACAAGCATTTACGGACTGCATCTCTGGCCGGAGCTGTCGATGGGGGCCGTCGCGTCGTGCGCGGGCGGGATGATGGCGCGTTCGTGCGAGCTGACGGTCGTGATCGAGGGGAAAAGCGCCCATATCGCCCGCTGGCGCGAGGGGAACGACGCGCTGCTTGCCGCGCTGCGCTTTACCGAGGCGGTCTACGCGCTTGCCGAACGGGAGCAGTGCGTCCTGCGCTTCGGGAAGCTGGAGAGCGGCACGGTCTGCAACGCCGTCAGCGACCGCAGCGTTCTGCGCGGAAGCCTGCGCTGCTGGGACGACGCGGTGCTTGCCCGTCTGCTGGACGGCATGAACGCCGCTGCCGAACACCTGCAAGTCGAGAGCGGATGCGTAGTAACGATACAAAGAAGCGCGGGCTACCCGCCGGTGACGAATGATGCGGCGCTGCTGGAACGGGCGCGTCGGCGCTTTGCGGTCGAGACGGCGCAGCCGACCTTTATCACCGAGGACTTTTCCTTTTACCAGAAGCGGACGCCCGGCGTGTTTTTCCGGCTGGGGACGCGGACGCCGCAGCACACCGCGCCGCTGCACAGTCCGAAATTTGATTTTGACGAATGCGTACTGGAAACGGGCGTGCGCCTGTTTCTGTCGCTGCTGTGAAGTACCTCCGACGGCCTGTGGGCGCGGTACCTTCTGCGTACTATAGATGATTTCGAGGTGATCTGTTTATGACGAAAACGATCGGACGGCTGATCGCGTCCGGTGTGCTGGCAGTGCTGACGGGCGCGATGGCGCTGCTGGCCAAGACCTGCAACGAGATGTTCTTCTCCTTTTATCCCGCGCTGTCGCGCAAGCTGCTGGGTGCGCTTGCCTCCGTGACGGCGTTCTTGCCCGTCGCCGTGTGGGAGCTGCTGGTCGGTGTGCTGGCAATCTGGTTCGTCGTGTCGCTGATCCTTGCGCTCGGAAAGCGGCGGTTCATCCGCTGGCTCACGGGCGTGCTGCTGATCGCGTGCATTCTGGCAACCTGCTTTGTCGGCTCGTGGGGTCTGAATTACTACGCGCCGAAGATGCAGACGAGTCTGGGCCTTCCCGTGCAAGAATACACGACCGCCGAGCTGCGCGAGGCCGCGATCTACTACCGCGATATGGCCAACGAAACGGCGGCGCTCGTGCAGCGCGACGGAAACGGCGTCATGGCCGACTGCGCGTTCGACGCGCTTGCCGAGCAGGCCGGAGAGGGCTTTGCGGCGCTTTCCGAGCGCTACGACTGCTTCAACGGCTCGACGGCACGGGTCAAGCGCCTGCTGCTCAGCGACGTCTACGGCAAGTTCGGTACGACCGGGATCTTTGTCTGCCTGACGGGTGAGAGCGGCGCGTGCACCACGGCGTTTTCGGCGTCTCTGCCGTTCACCATGTGCCACGAGATCGGACACCGAATGGCCTTTGCGCGGGAGGACGAGGCGAGCTTCGCCGGGTACTTGGCCTGCGAGGCGAGCGAACGCCCGGAATTTCGCTATTCGGGCTATTACAGCGCCTTTATCTACTGCATCAACGCGCTTTACAAGGTCGACGCGGCCGTCGCGCGGGAGATCCGTTCGGGCTGCTGCGCGGAGCTTTCCGCCGACTGCGCCGCCGCCGTAGAGCACTATGAGAAGATCGAAAACGAAAAGGCGGTCGAGACGCAGGACAAGGTGTACGACACCTATCTGAAGACCTTCTCCGTGGACAGCGGCGTCCGCTCCTACGGCGAGGTGACCGACCTGCTGATTACATGGTATTTTGAGAGGCTGAAATAATGAAGAAACAACGCTCCCTGACGCCGAATTACGCCGCTTTACAGGCGATGATCTGGGCGGAATACGGCTTCCTGTTTTCCTATGCCAACCCCTACCTGACGGAAAAGCTCGGCCTGACGGACACCGCCGCCGGGCTTATCATGGGCGTAGCCACCGGCATGGCCTTCCTGCTCCAGCCGCTCCTGACCATGCTTGCCGATCGGACGCGCTTTCGGGTGCGGCAGGTGCTGCTGCTCAGCAGTGCCGTCAGCTCCCTCAGCGCCGCCGCCGCGCTGATCCCGTGGTCACGCACGGCTGTGACGGCGATCCTGTTCGCGCTGTCGTGCGTGGCGCTGCAGGTCCTGCCCGCCTTTGCCAACGCGCTCGGTATGCAGGAGATGCGCGCCGGGAAACGGGTGGACTTCGGCCTTGCGCGTGGCATCGGCTCGGTGTGCTTCGGCCTCGGCGCAAAGGCCGCCACGCCTCTGATCGCGTGGCTCGGCATGGATGCGGTGGCGCTTATGGGCGCGGTGACGGCGGCGGGCGTACTGGCTGCGACGGCGCTGTTTCCCGCCGTTTCCGGGACATCCGCGCGGCCCGAGGAGGCGGAGCGGCCCGACGGCGCGCTGGAATTTTTCCGTAAGGATCGGCGCTTTGCGGTGCTGCTGGTCGGCATCGTCCTGCTGTACATCGGCCATAACGTCCTGAGCAACTGTATGTTCCGCATCGCACAGCTCAAGCTCGGCTCGACCGATCAGACCGCCGCCACGGCCGTACAGGGCACGACGCTGATGATCGCCGCCGTTGCGGAGCTTCCGACGATGTTCCTGTTCACCAAGGCGGTGCGGCGCGTTCGGTGCGATATCCTGCTGCTGATCTCCTGCGCCTTTATGACGCTTCGGCTTGCGCTGACGCTGCTGCTGCCCGGCGCGTGGGGCCTGTATCTCGTCCAGCTGACGCAGCTTCCGGGCTTCGCGCTGTTTGCCGTCAGCACGGTCTATTACGTCGGTTCGGTCGTGGAGAAGCGCAACGTCGTCAAGGGACAGACCTATCTCGCTGCAGCCAACACGTTCGGCTGCCTGTTGGCCTATGTCCTCGGCGGCGCGCTGATCGACGCGATGGGCGTGCGGAACATGCTGCTGGTGTGTACGGCGATCTCTGCGGCGGGACTGGCGCTGGCGCTGCGTTCGACCAAGCGCGTCGCGACGGCCGTCGGCGTCTGATGCGGCTGTATTTATATATTGTAGCTCGTATCCGAGAGCGGCACGGCTTCGTGCCGCTCAGACTGTCAAAAAAGTCAAGCTTGTCATTGCGAGGCCCCGTAAGGGGCCGTGGCAATCTCGCAGAATGATCCGGAATCTTCGGTAAACTCCGGCGAATCCGAAACATTTTACATGAGATTCCCACGTCGCTTCGCTCCTCGGAATGACATGACCGAGGGTTCTTTGACACGCTCGAGAGCGGCACGGCTTCGTGCCGCTCTTTTTTGCATAATTCTTCCCGGGGCGGTGCAAACTACCTCCGAGGTGAGGAATATGGAGCGTGCTCCGGACGGCGCCTATCTCGGCGCGATCTCGGACGAAAATATTTCCGCGATCTTTGAAGGCGCGGGCGACTTTATCCGCCGCGAGCTGCGCATCAAGGCGCATACATTATATATATACGCGATCGACGGCCTGACCTCCGGCGGGGATATCTCGGAGTACGTCGTCAAGCCGCTGATGCAGGACGCATTCGGCGGTACGATGCGCGAGCTGTACGAACGTTCGCTGCATTCGACGGTCTATAATTCCGTGGCCGATCCGTGCCCGGATCTGGACACGGTCGCAAATAAGCTGGTCAACGGCTTCTGCGTCGTTCTGTTCGGCGAGGATGCCATTGCCTTCGAGGACAAGACCGGCGAGAAGCGTTCGCCGTCCGCGCCCGAGGTGGAGAACACCGTCAAGGGGCCGAAGGACGCCTTTACCGAGACGGTACGGACGAATACGAGCCTTTTAAGACGTCATCTCCGTTCACCCGCGCTGCGGCTGTACGAAACGAAGGTCGGCCGCCGCAGTCTGACGAATGTTACCGTCGCGTATCTGGACGGCCTGACCGACCCGGAGCTGGTCGAGCGGATGAAGGCGCGGCTGGACCGCATCGACATCGACGGCCTGATCTCGCCCGCCACCGTGGAGGAATACGTCACCGGTTCGCGTCCGACGGCCTTTCCGCTGCTGCAATACACCGAGCGGGCGGACCGCTTTGCGCAGGGACTTCTCGACGGGCGCGTCGGGCTGCTGGTGGACGGACTGCCGCAGGGCTACCTTGCGCCCGTGGATCTGGGCTATCTGATGACCTCCGCCGAGGATCGCGGGACGGACTATCTCTCCGCGACGGCGATCCGCGCACTGCGCTATCTGGCACTGCCGGTGAGCCTGCTGCTGCCGGGACTGTACGTCGCAATGGCGGCGTTTCACCCGGAGATGCTGCCGACGGCGCTGCTGGAGTCCGTGATCGAGAGCAAGCATGCCGTCCCGTTCCCGACGATCTTCGAGGTGCTTGGCCTGCTGGTCGCCTTCGAGCTGCTGCGCGAGGCGAGCATTTCCCTGCCGCAGTCCATCGGGCAGAGCCTGTCGATCATCGGCGGGCTGGTCGTGGGGACGGCGGCGGTCGAGGCCAAGATCATCTCTCCCGCCGCGCTGATCGTCGTCGCCGTCGCGGGCATCTGCGGCTTCGCCGTGCCGGGCAGAGGCTTTGCCGACGCACTGCGGCTCTGGCGCTTTTTGCTGGCGGTGCTGGCAAGCCTCGGCGGGCTGTTCGGCCTGACCATGGGCGCGCTGTGCCTGCTGGTGCATCTGGCGGGGCTGACGTCGCTCGGGGAGAGCTATCTTGCGCCCTTTGCGCGGGTGTCCGGGCTGCGTGCGCTGATCCGCCGCCGTCTGGTCAACGAGAAATACCGCGACGCCTATCTCCACCCGCAGGATATCAAAAATCAGAAGTGATACGAATTTAACGAAGGAAGTGGTCCAATGAAATGGATCTGTACCGTTCTTGTCGCGGCGGCGTTGACGCTGCTGTTCGGCCTGCCCTTTCGCGAGTACGACACGGCGAAGCTCCTGCCCATCCGTACCGTGCAGGTCGAGCAGACCGACGCGGGCGTTCATATCGTCAGCGAGGTGGGCGAGGGAACGGGCCGAACGTGGCGCGAGGCCGTTCAGTCACTGCGGGCAGGCGCCCCCGGCGACGTGTTCTTTGAAACGGCGGAGCAGGTCGTTTTCTGCGGACGCTCCGAGAGCATCGCGGAGACCGTGGCTGAGAGCGGCGACCTGCGTCCCGCCGCGCAGATCTATTCCGCCGCATCGATGCGTGAGCCGGACGGCCTGAACGCCTACCTCAGCGCCCACGAAAGCCCCGTCACGTTTGCCGACGTGCGGGCGGCCGCCGCCGAAAGGGATGCGTCATGAACCGGCGGGTCGAATCGCGTCAGCTCTGTGCGCTGACCTTCAGCGCGTTTACCGTCCCGGCGATCATGCTGCTGCCGCGTCTGGGCTGGCTCTGGGCGGGCGCGGTGAGCCTGGCCTCGGCGGGGCTGATCGCGCTGCTTCTGCGGCTCGGCTCCGGCGAAGCCGCCCTGCGAAGTGCCGCCGATCGTCCGCTCGGAAAGGCGGTCCTCGCCGCGCTGCTGCTGTGGAACGTGTTCGCGCTCGGCTCGACGGCGCGGCTCCTGTGCCAAAGCTACCCGAACGGCACGACGCTCATCGGTCTGCTGCTCCTGTTGCTGGCCGCTTACGCCGCCTCCAAGGGGCGGAAGGTCGTCCTGCGGACGGGCGCGCTGGTGTTCCTGTTCCTTGCAGTGCTCTATGTTGTTCTGATCGGGTTTTCGCTGTCCGATCTGCGGGTGCGGTGGCTCGCGCCGCAAAAAACGGCGGATTGGCGGCTGTTTTCCGCGGCGTTGCTGCCGACGTGCGGCGTCTGGCTCACGGAAACGGAAAACGGGCGGATGGCGGCGGGGTGGCTGATCGGCGGCGTCGCGCTGGCCGTGCTTGCGGCGCTCGTCACCGCCGGCGGGCTGTCGCCGCAGGTCGCCGCGCAGGAGAGCTTTCCGTTCTACGCGGCGGCAAAGAGCGTCAGCATCTTCGGCACGTTGGAGCGTCTGGAGCCGATCGTCTCGGCGGCGGTCACGGCGGGCGGCTTCTGCGCGCTGGGGCTTCTCTGCTGCCTGAATGAAAAGCTGCTCGGCATCCTGACGGCAAAAAAAGAAAAGACGAGCGGCGCACAGCTCGTGAATTTTTTCGGCGGCAGCGGCGGCGTTTGGCTCAGCGGCGTGCTGCCGACGGCGGTCACGGCAGTCGGAAGCACCATATTTTGGGGGCTTGTCCCGCTTGGACTACTACTGCTGGAAAATTGGGAAAAATTCAAGAAAACTCAAAAAAATGCTTGACAAATCGGAAATACTCTGCTAAAATATTCAAGCAAACTTCGAGAGAGCAAAGCAAACACTTAAAGAACTGAAAAAAGTCGAAAAAGTGCTTGACAAATGCGAAACGAAGTGATACAATGTAAAAGATGCGCCGCACGGAGGACGAAAGCCCAATGAAGCGCGGACAGCTTTTCAAATAGGCTGCGATAAGCAGCGGTGTACCTTGTAAATTAAACAACGAGAAACATGAACAAACACCTTGAGCAATGATTGAAAAAAAGAGTTGT
>CAKTVW010000018.1 GCA_934630495.1 uncultured Oscillospiraceae bacterium | reverse complement strand
CTGATGAACGCGCTGATGAATTACTACAACGCCTGCGAGGCCCTGTTCGGCTAAAAAACAGCGGCTAAAAACCGGCGGTTAAAAATCTATCTGTAATAAAACCAGCGGCTAAAAAGCTAGTAGTTAAACCCCAACGGCCTGCGGCTAAAAGCCGCAGGCCGTTCCGGAATACTGCATTATTAAAATCTTTAGTAAGCATCAAAAAATCTGAAATATGATACCATTGAAATCTCCCTGCACACGGGCAAGGGCGATATTACAATCACACGTGCTTTGGGGAAAAACCAGGTCGATGTTGTCACCGACGTTCCAGGTTTTGAAAGCGGCAAATACGATTTGAAACACACAAATAAAAAAGACCCTCTCCCCATATTGAGCGATCTGCTTCTGGACTCAATCGGGATAGAGGGTGAACACTTCGTTATAAAGAACAAGAATTTTGAAAAGAAACGGCTGACCTGGCGCACATTCCTTCATGTTTTGCTTTTCCATGTAGCCGATATTGCCAAAGAGAAATCCATCATCGAACCGGAGCAAGCTACTGACAGAACTGCATTGCTCTCGGCGTTGCTATACCTGTTGTCGGGACAGGATTTTGGTGAGGCGGATGCTCAAACCAAGAAGGAAATTCGAGTCGCCCAGAAAAAAGCAGTCGAAGAATATGTCAACAGGAAAATACAGGCTATTACGGACAAGCGCAAAGGACTGCTTGAAAGTTTGAGCGCCTTCGATGGTGTGGATGTCGAACAAACAATGCAGGACAAAGGCTTTGCAGAAAGCATCTTTATCACCGTCGAAGTTGTAATATGCTTCTTCGATTTTGGCGTACTCTTTGGCGGTCGGCTCAAAGCCGGTGCGGTCGATAAATTCAGATATCATCATAGTCGATTCCTCCTTGATTTTTTTGCCTTACTCGGTTATAATCAAGGTGGCCGGGGTAAGGCTCCCGGCTCACCTTTTCGGGGTGGAGAGTAGCGGGTCTGTGGAAGGGGTCGCTACTCTTTTTTATGCCTTAACTTTGCTGTCCCGAACGATCTGGGCGGCTGCTTCGGCATCGTTAGCATTGCTTTCGATCAGTTTTGCAATGTTCTCAAGGTACTGATTGAGTTCTGCGGTTGTCATTTCGTCCAAGTCCTCACTTCCTTTCGTAAGAGGTTTCCCTCTGCCTCACGAGTATTATTATAATTTGTTTCCTTTCAATTGTCAAGTCTTTTCTTTAAGTTTGAAAAAATTATTTGACATTTGAACGGTTTTCGTTTATATTGTGTTTAGGAGGTGTTCAAATGGATATTCCGACGAAAATCAAGCTTGCTGAAACCTATGCAAAAATGAGCGAAGCTGAACTTGCTCGTAAATTGGGGACGACCTCACAGGCGCTCGGGCAGCGTATCAAGACTGGAAAGTTTTCCTCCACTGAACTCGAAGCGATTGCTTCCGCCCTTGGAGCGGAGTTCGTGTGCCATTTTCGCTTTCCAGACGGCGCAGAAATCTGAATTGCAACCACGAAAACGCCCGGATGCGCTCAAGCGTCCGGGCGTTTGGAGTATGCCTACTTGGTATGTACATAACGGGATGCACCCGAATGTGCCTTTGTATTAGGCTCTCTGTCCGTTGTGCGAATAATGAGATCACTCAGGTCACAGTCGAGAGCTGCACAAATCAGATCAAGGTGCTCCAGATTTACCCTGTCGGCCAACTCATGGTACAGCTCGTTAATTGTCGACGGTCTGATACCGGTCGCCCGTGCAAGGTCGGCTTGTGTCCACCTCCGCTCGCCAAGCCGGGTGGAAAGTAAAATCCTAATCATAGCCATGCTCCTTTCAGATAGAATATAACTATCATTGTAGAGGTTTTCATGGAAATGTTAAAATATAACTTATTTCGATAAAATAAAGCGGCTTTTGAAGTGAATACAGTGAAAAGGAGAAGGGTCGCCACGCTCAACGCGTGACAACCCTTCTCCCGTTTATTGCCTTGGGCATACCAGCAAAAACGCGCATGCGCCAATGACAATAATCTTTACCGCTTCGGTACGTATAAGAACATTTGGTGGAGGTGGGGGGAGTCGAACCCCCGTCCGAAAACAGCTTGACAAGAACTTCTCCGAGCGCAGTTTGTTATTTACATTCCCTCATCCGGGCGGGAACAAACACCCTTCCGGATTCAGTAGCTTCATTGATGCATGGCACGGGCAAAGCTTACCGTGCGCACGTTCTCCACTCAAATCACACCCGAGCCCGGCTCGTGGACCTTCCGGGGCGGATGGCCGCTAATTAAGCAGCGAAAGCGTACTGATTGTTGTCAGTTAATTTTGAAAAAGTTGCCCTTTTTATCGTGGTAAGGCGCCACGGCTCGCTATTCCGGCCTCACTATCCCCGTCGAAACCGGTACACCCCCATATCGGCGGGCAGGGAAGTGCCCGCTGCAATGAGATGAAGAAAAATCAGAATCTTCCGTAAGGATCCTTCAGTTTTTTAGGCTCCGGATACGTCTCTCCCTTGGTATCGACGCGGACGGACTTCATTTTTTGCTCCGTCTCGGGGCGGTCGTTGCGGTCGGTCTTGACCTTGCAGATCGCGTCGACGACCTCCATGCCGCTGAGGACCTTGCCAAACGCCGCGTACTGCTTATCCAAGTGCGGTGCGTCTTGGTGCATGATAAAAAACTGAGAGCCTGCGGAGTTTGGAGACTGCGCACGCGCCATGGACAGCACGCCGCGCTTGTGCTTGAGCTTGTTATCCACGCCGTTGAACAAAAACTCGCCCTTGATGCAGTAGCCCGGTCCACCCATTCCGGTCCCCTCCGGGCAGCCGCCCTGGATCATAAAGCCCGGAATGACGCGATGGAAGATCAGGCCGTCATAGAATCCCGCGTTGGCAAGCGCGATGAAGTTATAGACGCTCTGCGGCGCAACATCGGGGTAAAGCTCTGCGGTAATAATGCCGCCGTCTTCCATTTCGATCGTAACAATGGGGTTTTCCATCAATGATTCCTCTCTTTCATAGCGCGGTCGATTTGACGCCGTGCGTCTTTATTTGCGGCGTCCTGCCGCTTGTCGTAAAGCTTTTTGCCCTTGCAGAGTGCAATTTCGAGCTTGACGCGGGAGTTCTTCAGATAGACCGAAAGCGGAACAATCGCATAGCCCTCCAGCTTGACCTTGGAAAAGAGATGCGCGATCTCGCGCTTGTGCATCAGAAGCCGCCGCGGCCGAACCGGGTCTTTATTAAAAATATTACCTTGCTCATAGGGGCTGATATGGAGCTGGCGCACCCAAAGCTCACCGTCTTTGACCTGACACCATGCGTCTTTGAGATTCAGCGTCCCGAGGCGAATGGACTTGACCTCGGTTCCGGTCAACTCGATCCCGGCCTCGAAGCGTTCTTCAACAAAGTATTCGTGGAAAGCCTTCTGGTTTTTTGCCACAAGCTTGATCCCTTTTGTGTCCATTTCCTCACCGCCTTTTACGAGCTTCCTTATTATTATAACATCGATGTCAAGCGCTTTATTCGTCGAACAGCCATTGCGTAAAGTCCGCGACGGATGCAAAATAAAAATCGCTGTTTTTCCGCATATAATCGGCGATTTCCGGATCATTATGCGACCAGCCCGCACAGGCGAAGGGGACGCCGCAGCTTCGCGCCATGTCACAGCCGCCCTTCATATCGTCTACCATCAAAAGCTCCTGCGGCTCCAGCTCATAAAGACGCATGATCTCCCGAAGCGCATACGGCGCCGGTTTGCGCTTTTCCTCGCCCAGCTCAAAGGAAAATATTTGATCCGGAACAAAGCCGAAGTTTTTTGTATAGTCACGGGTGATATTTTCAATGCCCGAATGCGACGAAACGCAGACGATACCGCCCTCGGCACGGAAACGCTTCAGCATTTCGCCGAAGCCCTCGTAGACGGCCGGTTCGTGCGTACGGACATAGCCTCGCCAGAACTCAAATTGGTCGGCGATTTCTTCCTCCGTCAGGTGCAGGATCTTTCGGCACATTCCGGTATAGTTGTAGCGGAAGCAGTAGCGCGTAAAATCTTCAAAGCTGAGCCGAAGCTCCGGATGCGTTTGGCTCAAGCGCTCCATGATAGCCGGATAGTTTACGGTTTCCGCGCTCATAACGGCCGTGTCGTCATGATCCAGCACCAAGCATCGGTATTTCATCAAATCCCTCCCGTTTATCCACGATCATCATAGCAGATTTTTGTCCGCATTGCAACTGCGAATCTCGCGGCGCGGGCGGCTGTGGCTTCCTGTAAATTCCGCTTGCAATTCGAACAAATGTTTGATATAATAAAACAAACGAACGAGAGGGGAGTGCTGCGCACATGAATTTGCAAATTGAAATGATCTCCGTCTGCGGAACGGACGGCACGCTCACTCCGCTTCGCTTCCGTATGGAGGACGAGGAGCAATGCCTGCAAACGGTGGCGATCTCGCAGGTCGTGTCCTTCCGAACGATCCAATACGCCGGGATCGACGCCATTCAATATCTCTGCAAGGCGCGGCTTGCGGGGAAGGAGCGCCTGTTTGAGCTGCGCTACACCGTCCGCACGCACTGCTGGACGCTGTTTCGGACGGTATACTGATATGGAACGGATCATTTTTCATGTGGACGTAAACAGCGCGTTTCTATCGTGGTCGGCGGCGTACCGTCTGCGGGTGCTGGGGGAGACGCTGGACCTGCGCACCGTTCCGTCCGCCGTGGCAGGGGATAGGGACAACCGTCAGGGCGTGATCCTCGCGAAAAGCCCTTCTGCCAAGAAGCGCGGCGTCAAAACGGGCGAGCCGATCTTTCAGGCGCAGAGCAAATGTCCCGAGCTGATCCTGATCCCGCCGGATTATTCGCTCTATGTGAGCGCGTCCAGACATTTTACGGCGATCCTGCGCCAAATTTCGCCGTTGGTGGAGCAGTATTCCATCGATGAGGCATGGGTCGACATGACCGGGACGGAGGGGCTGTACGGCGCTCCGTCCGCCGCCGCTGAAATGCTGCGTAAGCGCATTTCCGACGAGCTGGGCTTTACGGTGAATATCGGCATTTCCACAAACAAGCTGCTGGCCAAGATGGCAGGGGACTTTGAAAAGCCTGATAAGGTGCACACGCTGTATCCGTGGGAGATCGAGCGGAAGCTCTGGCCGCTTCCGGTGCGCGACCTGTTCATGGTCGGACCTGCGACGGAGCGCAAGCTGCATCTTCTCGGCATTGACACCATCGGGCAGCTTGCGCACGCCGACCCCGACATGCTGGTCAGGAAGCTCTATAAGCCGGGACTGGCGCTCTGGCATTCCGCGAACGGGCGATGCAGCGACATATTGCTGCCGGAGCCGGAGGCGAATAAAGGCTACAGCAACGCCACAACGCTTCCCGCCGACGTGACCGACGCGGCGGAGGCGCACCGCATTCTGCTGTCGCTGTGCGAAACGGTCGCTATGCGGATGCGCCGCGATCAAAAGGCCGCGCGCTGCCTCGGCGTCAGCCTGCGGACAAATACCTTTCGGAATTATTCCCATCAGGCCACGCTGCCCTGTGCGACCGACGGCACGGAGGAGCTGTTCCGCCACGCGTGCCGAATTTTTGACGAGGCATGGGACGGCGAAACGCCGCTCAGGCAGCTCGGCGTGCAGGCAAGCCGCCTGGAGATACGCGGTCGGCGGCAGTACGACCTGTTTGAGATCGCCGATGCCGCCGACTATGAGCGCAAGGCAAAGCTTGATAATACGGTGGACGATCTGCGCGATAAATACGGCGAGGGCATCCTCAGACGGGCGCGATTCGTCGGCGCGGAGACCGTTCTTGCGGGCGGACTTTCCAAGGAACGGCGAACCGGCATCACAAAGCCCGTGTGATCGGGCGGAGCGTCGATGAGCCGTCCTTATGCGGTTGCTTTTTCGGAAAGCTGCCGATAGGTCAGAACGATCACGACCGCAGACAAGATCGCCGTCAGAATATCGGATACCGGCATGGAATACAGAACGCCGTCAAGTCCGAAATACATCGGCAGCAGCAGTGCAAGCCCCACGCCGAACACGATCTCGCGCACCATGGAAAGCAGTGTGGACGCGGCGGCCTTGCCCATCGCCTGTAAAAAGATGAACGCCGCCTTGTTGATACATGCAAAAATTATCATGCACAGGTAGATTCGGAATGCCTTCAGGGCAAATTCCGTGTAGTATGCGCTCTCGTTGGCCGCACCGAAAATTCGGATCAGCGCTCCCGGAAAAACCTCTACGATGACGAGCGCGGCTCCACCTACAAGCGCTTCGGCGACCAGCAGCCTCGTGAACAGCGACCTCACGCGCGCTCTCAGACCGGCGCCCATATTGTAACCGACGATCGGAATGCAGCCGGCCGCCATGCCCACAACGATCGAGATCACGATCTGAAAGAATTTCATGACGATCCCGACGACGGCCATCGGGATCTGCGCATACTGCGGCTGTCCGAAGATCGCGTCCGGCGCGCCGTATTTCCGAACCATGTTGTTGATCGCCGCCATGGCCGCAACGAGCGATATCTGAGAGAGAAAGCTGCAGATGCCGAGCATCAGAGTCTGACGGACAATGCCCGTACGGAGACGGAAGTCCTTATACGAAAGCGCGACCGTTTTCGTGTGGCAGAGATACCAAACAGCGAGCGCGGCCGTTGCGACCTGTCCGATAACCGTTGCAACCGCGGCGCCCATCATGCCCCATTTGAAAATAAAAATGAAGATTGGGTCGAGAATGATGTTGATGGCCGCCCCTGCCAGCGTGGAGATCATGGCAAATTTCGGACTGCCGTCTGCGCGGATGACCGGATTCATGGCCTGACCGAACATATAAAACGGTATGCCGAGGGAGATCCAGAAAAAATACTCCTTTGAATAGCGAAATGTCTCTACATTGACCGTTCCGCCGAACATTTCGATAATTGCGCCGCTGAAGCACAGATACAGCGCCGTCAGCACGATACTCAGCGCAACGGTCAGCGTCACGGCGTTTCCCATACTGCGCGAAGCGTCGGACGGGTTCCTCTTACCGAGGCTCAGGCTGACAAAGGCGCAGCAGCCGTCGCCGACCATCACCGCAATCGCCAGCGCGATGACCGTCAGCGGAAAGACGACGGTGTTTGCCGCGTTGCCGTAGGAGCCGAGGTAGTCCGCGTTGGCAATAAAGATCTGATCGACGATGTTATAAAGTGCGCCTACCAGCAGCGAAATAACGCAGGGCACGGCGTATTTCCCCATCAGCCTGCCGACTCGTTCCTCGGCAAGATAGGAATGCTTTTGTTCTTCCATTTGTTGTGTTACCTCCTAATAAAAACGCAGAAATGCGTAAGTCCAAAAACCGGACTTACGCATTTCTGCCGCTCGTTGCCATTATTTTATCACGGCCGAAAGAATTTTTCAAATGTTTTTTCGGATTTTTTACGGCATAGTGACGGCGCATTTCGTTTCTTGCGTTTATGCGGAGCCTATGCTATAATAAGCACAGCAATAATTTTCGCCGTCCGCGCATAGTCTGTTGCGGGGGTGCCGAAAATGTCAAGCTCGAAGAATTACGGTTGGATTTGTTTTTTTCTGTGCGCGGCGCTGATCGCAGGCGCTTTGGCCGTTTCGCGCGTCAGTACGGCGATCGCCGTTTCCGGCAGTTCGCAAAGGGCCGCTACGGTGGTCATCGACGCGGGACACGGCGGCGAGGACGGCGGCGCGATCTCCGTTACGGGCGTACACGAGAGCAGCATCAACTTACAGATCTCCCTGCGCCTGAACGATCTGCTGCATCTGCTCGGGCGGCGCACGGTCATGATCCGCGCGACCGACGTCAGCGTCTATACCGAGGGAACGACGATCGCGCAGAAAAAGGTCTCGGACATTCGCAACCGCGTTCGGGCCGTCGAGGCTGTCGACAACGCGCTGCTCGTCAGCATACATCAAAATCAGTTTCAGGAATCCAAATATCGCGGCGCACAGGTCTTTTATGCGAAAACGGCGGGCAGTCAGGCGCTTGCCGAGCAGCTTCAGGAGCAGCTTTCGGTCCAGCTTGACCCCAACAACCACCGCCAATGCAAAAAATCCAACGGGGTATACCTGATGGAGCATATTTCCTGTCCGGCCGTTCTGGTCGAGTGCGGCTTTCTGTCAAACGCGGCGGAGGAAGCGCTTCTGCGTGATGAGGCCTATCAAAAGAAGCTTGCGGCGGTGATCGCCTGCACGGTCAATTCCTACTCGGAGGACAATCATGAAGTCTAAAACCGTCTTTGTATGTACCAATTGCGGCAACGAAAGCCCAAAGTGGTCGGGGCGCTGCACGGCCTGTGGGCAGTGGAACACCATGGAGGAGTATACGCCGTCACCGGCTGTAAAGCCCTCCGCACAGCGCGGTTCCGTCCGCATTTCCGATGCCCGTCCGAAGCGCCTGAGCGAAATCAAAACCGACGAAGCGCTTCGCTTTACGACGGGTATGGGCGAGCTGGACCGTGTGCTGGGCGGCGGCGGCGTGCGCGGCTCTCTGGTGCTCGTCAGCGGTGCGCCGGGGATCGGCAAATCCACGCTGCTCCTGCAAATCTGCCAGCAGATCAGTCGGCGTCAGACGATCCTGTATGTGTCGGGAGAGGAGAGCGAGAGCCAGCTGAAGCTCCGCGCCGAACGTCTCGGCGTCTCGTCCGATACACTCTACTTTCTCTGCGAAACAAATCTGGAGGAAATTCTTGCCGCCGCGGAGAATCTGAAGCCCGATCTTCTGATCGTCGATTCGGTTCAGACGCTCTACACCGAGGATAAGCAGGCCTCCGCAGGCTCCGTGACGCAGGTCAAGGACTGCACGATGCGCCTGATGCAGTATTGCAAGGGAAGTGGTGTGACGGTCTTTGTCGTCGGTCATATCAACAAGGAGGGCGCGATCGCCGGGCCGAAGGTGCTCGAGCACATGGTCGACTGCGTGCTCTATTTTGAGGGCGAGTCTCATACCTCTTACCGCCTGCTTCGCGCGGCGAAAAATCGTTTCGGCTCTACCAACGAGATCGGCGTCTTCGAGATGGACGATCGCGGACTGCGCGAGGTTCCGAACCCGTCCGAGCTGCTGCTCTCCGGCAGGCCGCTTGGAACGCCGGGGACCTGCGTCGCTTGCGTAATGGAGGGAACACGCCCCGTGCTTGCCGAAGTGCAGGCGCTCGTTGCGCCGACGACGCTGAATATTCCGCGCCGTACCAGCAACGGCTTTGACTACAATCGGGCAGCCATGCTCCTAGCCGTGCTGGAAAAACGCGCGGGGCTTCGCTTTTTTAATACGGATGTCTATTTGAATGTTATCGGCGGCCTGCGTCTGGATGAGCCTGCCGCCGATTTGGCCGTCGCCATTGCCGCCGCCTCCGCCGCACAGGACAAGCCTGTTTCCGATACGCTTGCGGCCGTGGGAGAGGTCGGCCTGACCGGCGAGATCCGTGCCGTCGGACAGCTTTCGCAGCGCCTGAGCGAGATCCGCCGCCTCGGTTTTACCCAATGTGTGATCCCGCGCAGCGGCACGACGGAGTTGAAGGCGCCGGAGGGCTTGGAGCTTCTGCGCGTGCGGAATCTGCGCGAAGCTATTGCCGTTTCGCTATAGAAAACCACCTTTTTTCAAAATTCAAAGGAAAGCAGGATGCAAATATGTCTGTCAGAGGCTGGATGCTGAGAAAATTCAAGACGATCAATCGCGATCGCATGAAGCGCCATGTCGAAGTGATCCACAAAAACACCGGAAAATCAAAGCCGTATATCTATCTGTCCATGATCGGCGCGATGCTCAAGCGAGGCGCGGGCTATACGGACTATTTTCGCGGGGACTATATCCACCTGAACGCTGCCGAGCGTGATACCTTTGTCACGGCAAAGAAATTTTACAAGATCATTCACTACCTCAACGACGATTATTATAAGGTCATTCTGGACGACAAGCTGGTATTTAACCGCTACTTTTCGGATTATCTCGGCCGCGAATACTGTAACCTCCGCGAAGCGGAGCTTTCCGAGTTTTGTTCCTTCTTAGAGGGAAAGCAAGTCGTTTTTGCCAAAAAACCCATCGGTGAGGGCGGACACGGCGTGAAAAAGGTCGATCTGACTGCCGTTTCGGACAAAAAAGCCCTCTATGACGCACTGATCTCCGAGGGCTACCTGCTGGTCGAGGAGGCGATCGTCCAATGCGACGCCGTCAATCGTCTCAATCCCTGCGTCGTCAATTCCTTCCGCGTCGTTACGCTGCGGAAGGCCGACGGAGAGATCGTTGTTCTGCGCAACGCCTTCCGCATCAACCAAAATGCCGACAACGTGATTGGCAGCACCGACGACCTGTATTTCAGCATGGGCGAGGACGGAAGGATCGACAGCAACGTGATCGACGATTACGGGAATGTGTATGAAAAGCATCCGCTGACCGGGACCGCCTTCCGGGATGTGCTCATTCCGGGCGTCAAGGAGGCTTTCGAGCTTTGCCGTTCGGCCGCAAGACGGCTTCCGCAGGAGCGGTATATCGGCTGGGATATCGCGTTTTCCGTTAACGGTCCGGTGATCGTCGAGGGCAACCAGTACCCGGGCTATGGCATCCTGCAGCATTATAAGCTGAAGGATCAGCGAACGGGACATTGGAAGGAAATTGCCGATGTTCTCGGCGATGAAATGAAAAAAATACGCTGATGATCTGTATCGGGAGGAGCCGTCGGACGGCTTCTCCCGATATTACAGGATATCATCTTATTGCTCAACCGTCGGCGGTCAGCGCCCGGTACAATTCCTCGGGGGTGCGGTAAACGGTTTTTGCCCCCGACCTGCACAGCTCATCCTCGGAACGGAAGCCCCAGCAGACGGAGCGGCAGGGGATACCGCTGTTTTTTGCCGTCAGGATGTCGACGTCGGAATCGCCGATATACACGGCGTCCTCCTGCGCGCTGCCGAGCTGTCGCAGCGCTTCAAATACCATGTCGGGTGCAGGCTTTCTGGCAATTGCTTCGCTTTCGCCGACCGCCACGGGAATCAGGTCGGAAAAATAGTGCTCGCGCAAAAGACTCACCATCGGAGCAGCCTTATTCGATACGATCGCAAGGCGGAAGCCCGCACCGCGCAGCTTTGCGAGCATCTCCGGAATGCCGTCATACGGTCGCGTCAGATTCGCGCAGTTTCGGACATAGTGACGCTTCATCTCCGCGAGCACCGCTTCAACGTCGGGGCTGTCCTTCGGCAGTGCGCGAACGATCAGCATTTTCAAACCGTTTCCGACAAAATTCCGTATTTCCTCTGTCGTTCTCTCCGGATATCCGAACTTTTTTAACGCATAATTCGTGCTGTCGCGAAGATCGCCAAGGGTATTCAGCAATGTTCCGTCCAAGTCAAAAACCAGTGTTTTACGCATCTTCATTCTCCTTTGTGATACGGGAGAGGGGATTGGCCTCCGCCGCGATTTTCAGTTCCGTATTTTCAATATGTGTATAGATCTCCGTCGTATTCAGGTGCTCGTGCCCCAAGACCTCCTGAACCGTTTTGATGTCAACGCCGTTGGATACCATCAGGGTCGCGGCGGTATGCCGCAGCTTGTGTGCCGAATACTGTGTCGGGTCAAGCCCTGCCATGAGCATGTATTTTTTGACAAGACGGTGCACCGCCGTCACGCTGATGCGGTTATTGTCGCGTGAACCGAACAACGCGCGGTTGTCTGTCAATACCTTTTTGCCGCGTTCGGGGAGATAATCGTCGATCGCCCGCTTGCAGGCCGTACCGAAATACACGATACGCTCTTTGTTCCCTTTTCCTGTTACGCGAATCCTGTCCTCGTAAATGTCAGATAAATTCAACCCGACCAGCTCGGAGCGGCGAATGCCGCAGTTCAAAAACAGCATCAAAATCGCGTAATCGCGCTTTGCATTCGGGCCGCTGACAGAGGAGATGAGGCGTTTGGATTCCTCAAGCGTGAGGTATTTCGGGAGAGATTTTCGGATTTTCGGGTATTCGATCTCTTTTACGGGATTGACGGTAAGCTGCTTGGTGCGGACGGTCAGGTACTTGTAGAAGGATTTAACGGCAGACAGCTTGCGCGCGCGCGCCGCCGCGCCGATCCCGGCGGAATCGTTCGTTTGGCGGTCATTGGCAAGATAGGAAAGAAAATCAAAAATATCAGTAATGGTTATTGCTTTTATAAATTCTAAATCAACATCCTTGATATCGATACTGTCCAAGTCCGTTTGGTATGGCATTTCGTTTTTCACGAGCTTCATGAACCGCAGGAACATCCGAAGATCAAGGTAGTATTCGAAGATCGTGCGCTGTGATTGGCCCTTGATCGTTTCGTGGTAGGATAAAAACTCCCGTAAGACCTGCGGAGCGTCATGATATTGCTGCATCTGAAAGAACCTCCGTAATATATTCTATCGAGCCGTGAAGCATCGGGAAAGTTAAGGAATCTCTGAATAAATCGCCTGCGGCTGCCGGCGGGAAGACATATCTTCGCAGGCAGTTGCAGAACATATCGTATTATTTTCACAGCTTTTGCGCCGGACGTTCGGACAACCCATCTCGCGGCATCATTATTGTCTGCGCCGGATTGTATAGCAATTATGCCATGCCGTTTGTGCTGATCTGCAAGTCAAAGCCGATGTGCCGACCTCCGGTTTTGTGCCAAACTTTACACCGCCGCATCGACCGCTCCAACTTGCGGTGTCGTAAGTAATTACTGCATCTATAATAATTATATCACAACTCCGCTCCGAACGCAACAAAATTTTTATTTTGTTGCGTTCAGTTTGTGCTATGGAGAAGGCGTTCAGCGTGTTCCGCTGTGCGTCCTTTTCGTTTGTCCACGCGATAGGCGTATTCTCCCCCGCGCCTTCCTATGCGCCTGATCGCGCTTTTTGGCCGGAAAGACTCCGGAATTGTTTATTGTAAAATTTATTTATGCGAACCTTGTGATCAAGCACGTCAAAGGATTCTAATATGAAAACCCTCTTATACGAATACGAAATCTACGCCGCTGGATGAAGAATGCCAATCGTGAGCACAGTTTGCAGCATCAAGCTCCAAGGTGCGGCGCCGATCAGAATTTGAAACCGTCGTCAGCGTAAGACACAAATTTATACCGAAATCGGACGAAAACATGATTGGTGACCGCATCGCGTTGCGTGCCGAACATACAGATGACCTGAACGCCGCATTCATCAGCGGTCTTTTACCGAGGTGCGCTTCTCCCCTATCTGCCGGAAAAATCCTAAATCCTATTATGTTGAGCTGTCGAAAGCATCCGTCTGCCCGCCGTTTTCAAGCCGTCGCCCTGACTTTTACCGGAAGAAATTAAAAACATTCCAAAATTGTTATAGACTTTCTGAAAAATGGAATATATAATAACGGCGTTATGAAACGGTGTTATTGATTTCAGAAAGGGGTAAGCACATGGCAAAACAGCTTGAGGGCGTAGCGGAGCGCATTATTGCCGCCGCAAAGCACGAATTTCTCGATAAAGGCTATGTCGATGCTTCCCTGCGCACGATCGCGGCGGCGGCGGACACCAGTACGAACTCCATTTATGTCCGTTTCGGCGACAAAGAAGGTCTGTTTTCCGCGATCGTAGAGCCTGCACTCAGCGAGATGACCGAGCATTTTGTCCGGATCCAGGAGCGTTTCCATCAGATGCCTCCCGACGAGCAGTCGGAGCGGATACCGAAGTATGCCGACGGCGGGACGGCGGAGCTTATCGATTATATGTACGCACATCTTGACGAATTTCGTCTGCTGCTGGACGCATCCTACGGCACGCGCTTTCACAATTTTGTGGATGAGCTTGTGCGCATCGAGGTCGAATACACATATAAGTACATGGAAGCCGTCGGCTATCCGAATCGATTCGGCGATACCGTGACCGAAAAGCTGTTGCATATCGTTACGACCTCCCGCTTCGAGAGCATCTTTGAGATCATCCGGCATGGCATGAGCCGCGAGGAAGCGTCCGAATATATCGAGCTTTTGAGCCGCTACCATCGCACGGGCTTTCTTGCGGTCTTTGGCGAGATTGGGCAGTAAAACCGTACAAACAGGTTGCCGGAAACGGCAGCCTCAGACTGTCAAAAAAGTCCGTAATCGTCAAAATTGGCTAACATTTTAAAAGATTTTCACTATCTAAGTTTTGATTCAAAAAAACGGGATATTCCAAACTTTATAATGTGAAAATTCGCTTGCTCCGCAAGAATTTTGACTTACTGCGCAACTCACGCCCTACCGTACCTATGTACGCCGACGGGCGCGAGTTGCTTGTCTTCCGAACTTTTTAGCAGTCTGCCAGCGTGCCGAAAAGGGTTTTTCGACACGCTGTGGCTGCCGAAGCGGCAGCCTTTCAATAAACGCAGCAGTTAGCCACCGCTAATTCATAGGAGGTAGAGAGTTTATGAAAGAACAAAGCCCGGTCGGGCGAATCTGGGAGCTGGGTGAGAAAGAGCACGGCAAGCTCATCACAGCAGTCATTTTATACTAGAATCTGTTAAAAAGCTTGAAAAGCTTTTTATAGCGCCAAGGGCGCGTCAGATTCTGCATGAGACGGCGCAGCGTGCTTTCGCACGATGCGAGTGTGCGTAGCACACGGGATTCTTGATTAAATCTTTTAATCAAGAATCAGTATTAGCCGTGGTCGGCGTGACCTGCGGCATGGCGCCGTACTTTGCTGCCGCGAAGATCATCGTGCTGCTTCTTGCGGGCGAAGCTTCGTTTTCGGCGTATCTGCCGTGGCTTTCGGCAGCGCTCGGCGGCTTTCTCATTCGCACGGTCCTCTATAACAGTGCGCTCGGCATCTCGCACAAGGCGACCTTCAGCATTCTGAAAACCATTCGACAGAAGCTGCTTGCCAAGCTGCCCCGCCTGCCGCTCGGCACGGTCATGGACACCTCAAGCGGCAAGCTCAAGGAGACGATCGTCGATCAGGTGGACGGCATGGAAACGACGCTGGCGCACCTCTTCCCGGAAATGACGGCGAATATCGTCGCGCCCGTGCTGACGGTCATTTACCTGTTCGTCCTTGATTGGCGGCTGGCGCTGCTGTCGCTGGCAGTGTTTCCGATCGCGTTCATCTTCATGATGACGGTCATGGGCAACTATTCCAAGGACTATGAGGGCGCGGTCAAGGCAACGACCGAAATGACCATGATCGAATACATAAACGGCATCGAGGTCATTAAAGCATTCAATCAGGGCAAGGCATCCTACACCAAGCTGATCGACAAGGTACGCGCCAACGCACAGTATTACTACGATTGGATGCGCGTAGTCAGCTCGACATGTCCATGGCCTATGCCTTTTTCCCGGCGCAGATGCTCACGATCCTCCCCTGCGGCTGGCTGTTCTACACGCACGGCTCGCTCTCGGTCGAAACGTTCGTGACCGTTATCATTCTTGCGCTCGGCATGGCCGCGCCGATCGTGGCGGCGTTCAACTTCGTAGACACCTTGGCGCAGGTCGGCACGACCGTTGCACAGGTGGACGAAATCCTCAATGTCGAGGAGCAGGAGCACGGTACGCAGGCGGTCGAATTTGCCGACCACGATATCGAGGTCAAAAACGTCTCCTTCGGCTATCATGACAACACGGAGATCCTGCACGACGTCAGCCTTTCGATCCCGCAAAACAGCATGACGGCGCTGGTCGGTCCCTCCGGCTCCGGCAAGTCCACGCTGGCCAAGCTTGTTGCGGGCTTCTGGGACGTAAAGGACGGCACGATCAGCATGGGCGGACATGACCAACGGGAAATCCCGCTGACCGAGCTATACGATCAGGTAGCCTTCGTCTCTCAGGACAACTATCTATTTGACGACACCGTGCGGGAAAATATCCGCATGGGCCGCCGAAATGCAAGCGATGCCGAAGTAGAAGCGGCGGCACATGCCGCAGGCTGCGACAGCTTTATCAGGGAGCTGGAAAAGGGCTTTGATACCGTAGTCGGCGGGGGCGGTGCACACCTTTCCGGCGGCGAACGGCAGCGCATCGCCATCGCCCGCGCCATGCTGAAAAACGCACCGATCGTTATTTTGGACGAGGCCACCGCCAATGTCGACCCTGAGAATGAAGACCGTCTGCAAAAGGCGATCGAAGCGTTGACGCGCGATAAGACGATCATCATGATCGACCATCGGGTGAAAACCGTTCGCAACGCCGACCAGATTCTGGTCATCGACCACGGCCGCATCGTACAGCAAGGCAGGCACGAGGAGCTGATCACCCGGCGCGGTATCTACGCCGACTTTGTCGGGGGTAAAAAGCGGACCGTCGGCTGGAAGCTGTAGACACAGAAACTATTCGATATTAAAAACAGGGACAGCTTGGCGTAAGCTGTCCCTGTGAGCGTGTCGAAAAACTCTTTTCGACACGCTCACAGACTGCTAAAAAGTTCGGAAGACAAGCAACTCACGCCCGTCGGCGTACGTGGGTACGGTAAGGCGTGAGTTGCGCAGTAAGTCAAAATCCTTGCGAAGCAAGCAGATTTCGCATTATACAGTTCGGAATATCTCGTTTTTTTTGAATCAAAACTCAGATGGTAAAAATCTGTTAAAAAGTTAGCCGATTTTGACGATTACGGACTTTTTTGACAGTCTGACAGGGACAGCTTGGCGTAAGCTGTCCCTGTTTTTCGTCAATTTGTAGGAGCGATTTACAGCGCGGCGAACACTGCCGTGCCCCTTTTCTTCAGCCACAGATAAAGGACTGCGGAAAGAATGAGAGAAAGCGCGGCAAAGCAGCCCATGTAGAGCACAAAGCTGAGCGCGTGGCCAAACATCAGATACCCGATCGTGAGCAGCGCCGCGTAGATCATCCCGCCGAACAGTGCCAAAAGGACGCTGACGCTTTGCTTGATCGGCGTGATCTCGTTCGTCCATGTGAGATTCGGCATTTTAAGCCCCAAAAACAGTCCAAGCAGCGTTGACAGCACCACAAACAGCAGCGGAATAAGAATTATCGCGGCAAGCTGTGCGGCCGTAAACGAGTAAGCAATACAGGCGCACAAAATGCATATCACTGCGGGAGCAGCGGTCAGGATCAATTGGACGGAGAGCTTGGCGCGCAGGACCTGCCACGGTCTTACGGGAAGCGATTGCAGAAGCCAGAGGCTTTTTCCCTCCAGCGAGACAGACGGCGCGGTCATATCATTCATGGATATCAGCACACAGAGCGCCGAGCAAAGCAGCACGGTCACAAAGTTGTCGCCTGCGCCGAACACTCCGTCGAGCGCCGCAAAGATCGTTTGGCCCTTCCAGAGAAGCACCGCGCCGAAGATCGGCATCATGATGATGCCGAGGCCGCAGTTGAGCATATAGTTCGGGCTTGCCGTAAAGCGCTTGAACTCCTTCCCGAGCAGTGCGGAGGCAGCGCTTCCCTGCTTCGCCTTCGCAGCCTTATAGGCTTTTCGCTCCGTTTTTCCCGTCGCGGTCGTGATCTTCAGGAAGCTGCGTGAAAGCAGAAACCACATCAGGGCAAACAGCGCCAGCACAACGGCGGAAACGATCAGCACCGCCGCCGGGTCGCCGGTACCGGCCTTTCCGAAAAGATAGACCGGATAGGCTGAGCCAATAATCTTTTCCCCATAAAGCGCGGCGTTTTCTACAAGGGTGCGGATTGCCGTCTGCGCCTTGAAATAAACAAAATAGTACGCTCCAAAGAAGAGAAGCGAGATAAACACCGTGATAAAGCTCTTATTCTTCAGTTTCAGGCTGACCTTGGCAACGACCCAGCCCAACGCACAAGACAGCGTCAGTACGAACACCGAGATCAGCAGTACCAGCAGCAGCGAGCTGAGCACCGCGCCGACGCCTACCGGGATGACGATCCAATAGACGATCACGGCCGGGAGCATGACGACCGCAGAATACATCAGTCCCATCAGATACACGCTCAGCAGGCGCGCGGCCATAATCGCATTGACGGGGATCGGCATGGAAAGCAGCAGGTCGTTGTCATTTGCGAGGTAGAGGCCGGAATAGGTGTTGAAAACGCTGCCGAAGGTCCCTAAAAGCACGGCAATCAGGCCCATCAGCGCAAAATAGAGCCACTGCATTCCCGCCTCAGCCAGCGGGCCGCAGATCGAAACCGAAAGATAGGTGAACATGCCGCCGATCACGCCTACCATTAACAGCACAAATACGGCAAGATATGCCGCCGTCGCCGCCTTAGAGCGGGCCGTATTCTTCTTCGCGTTGTAGAAATAGCCGCGGTAGATCTCGGTAAGCTGCTTTTTCAGAAGAATTTTCAGCATACCTCTCCCTCCAGCTCGAGGAAAACCTGCTCAAGAGAATCATCACCCTTGACCTCCTCCATCGTTCCGGAACGGATCAGTCGGCCGTTTTTGATGATGGCGACCTTGTCACAGAGCTTTTCGGCGACCTCAAGCACATGCGTGGAGAAGAAGATCGCGCCGCCCTGATCGCAGACCTCGCGCATCATGCCCTTGAGGAGATGGGACGCCTTGGGATCGAGGCCGACAAACGGTTCGTCCATGATGATAAGCTTCGGGTCGTGCAGCCATGCCGCAATAATTGCCAGCTTCTGCTTCATGCCGTGCGAATAAGCGGCGATCGGCTGCGCAAGATCGGCAGTCAACTCAAAAAGTCCGGCGTATTTTTCGATGCGTTCGGTGCGCTCGTTGGGGCTGACCTTGAAAATGTCCGCAATGAAATTCAGAAAGCGGATGCCGGTCATATAGTCGTAAAGATCGGGATTGTCGGGGATATAGGCTATTTTTCGCTTGCAGGCGATCGGGTCCTCGCGAACCGAGACGCCGTCAATAAGAATTTCGCCCGCGTCAAACTGCAAAATACCGGCGACGGATTTGATCGTCGTGGTCTTTCCCGCCCCGTTATGCCCGATAAAGCCGTAAATTTCTCCGGGCAGAATATGCAGATTCAGGTCGTCAACGGCCTTTTTTTCGCCGTATGTTTTCGTTAAATGTTGAATTTGAAGCATGTTTTTTGTTTTCCTTTCGCCACCGCAAGGGGCGGATCGTATTACTTTGTTACGAATCAAGCTTCCGCCGTTCACAAAAAAACTCTTTGGGAAGCCGTCAGGTGTCGGAGCCGCTGCGCGTATCGCTTTCAAGCGGACGGATGGGCTTCCCTTTCAGCACGACCTCACGGATATAGCGGAAGGTCTCCTTCTCTCCGCGATCGCGGAGCATCGTCAGGATGATCTGCAGGTCCTGTTTTGTCTGCGGATGCATCATGGAGCTTTCCTTCGCCTCGGTCGCGTGGAGAAAATATTCGAGCGAATCGCCGTCGCGATAATTCTTTCCGTGGTAGGTCTTGCATGCGGCAATGCGGTCCATAATCATTTCCGCAAAAAAGACGCGCGGCATGGGCACGGGCATGTATTTTTTGGTCTTCAGATCGAGGTCCGTCCAATATTCATAATGATGTCGGTTTCGTCCTTTGTGGTGCATCCATGCCTCGGAATAGCCCACGACTTCCCTTTCGCGCGAATTGGGGCTGCGGTTTCCCTGATAGTACTTTACGCCGCTTCGGAACTCGGTCGGGCTGTACTTTGACAGGTCGTGCGTCAGGCCGCGCCAATACAGGCCGACCCGAAAGCAGTGCTTACAGACCAAGAGCCGATGCTTTGTGATCGTGCAGAAGTGCTTCCAAGCGTTCATTCGTACTCCTCTGTGTCTCTATGAAAGAGCCTTTTCCAATTTTTGCAGTGCCTTTTTCTCGATGCGGCTGACGTAGCTTCGGCTGATGCCGCAGCTTTCCGCGATCTCCCGCTGTGTCAGCGGACCTTCGCCGCCCAGACCGTATCGCAAAAGGATGATCCGCCGTTCGCGCGGCTCTAAACAGGTATCGACCGCCTGATAGAGCTTGGCGTAGATCTCCTTATCCGCCGTTTGCTCGAAAAGGTCGTCGTCCGAGCAGATCACGTCCATCAGCGACAGGGCCGCGCCGTCCTTTCCCGTTTCGATGTCGTCGGAAAGGGAAACGTCGGATGCACTCTTTTTCTGTCCGCGAAAATACATCAGGATCTCGTTTTCCACGCATCGTGCCGCATAGGTCGCAAGCCGGGCGCCCTTTTCGCTGTTGTAGGTCGAGATACCCTTGATAAGGCCGATCGTCCCGATCGAGATCAGGTCCTCCTGGTCCGCGGTCTGCGTGTAATACTTTTTCATGATATGCGCCACGAGCCGCAGGTTCCGCTCGATCAGAATGTTCCGCGCCGACAGGTCGCCCTGCGACGCAAGCTCCAAATAGTGCTGCTCCTCCTTTGCGCTGAGCGGCTTGGGAAAGGAGCCGCTCCCGTTCGACAATCGCAGCGAATAGAGAATGCTGCTGATCATCAGCCAGACAGCCGCACCGATCATGTAACCACCTCCGAATTACTCTATTCGGAGGTGGCAAGTCCGTATGTTATCGTTTTATCGGCGTACTAAAACGCCTCGTAGATAAATTGCCCGTTGCCCGTAAAGAAGATCATCACGGCGATCAGCATCGCGGCGTAGATCAGCGCTTCGAGGATCATGCCCGGAAAGGACGCGCGGAATTTTTTCAGCTTTTCAGCCATGGCTCGATCACCTCCATAAAGCGATAGGCTCCGTACTCATAGTTCAAGTGTCCGAGATCGTAGAAGCACGCGGCATCGAACCGATCCGACAGGTCCAGTATCTCGGCATCATAGCGCTGCAGGACCGCATCGGCGGCTTCCCGCACCCGGCTGACAAGCTCCGGCGCTTCGACCGTCGGGTTCCACGGCATCCAGACCGCGCGAAGGCGGACACCGTGCTCGGAGCAGTACGCGGCAAGCTTTTCCAGTGCGGTCAGATTCTCGGAAAAATCCGAGAGCGGAAGCGACCAGTATGTTTCGCGGTAATGGTCGAGCTTTTCCTCGATCTCGGTATTCGAGAGGCTGCCGTAATAGTAGCTCTTCTCCTGCCCCTCAAACGGCCGTTCAACGGACATGCCGATCACGGATTTCAGGGAGCTTTCCGCCAGAATATAGAGCTTGTCCCGCTGAAAATAGGAATACGGCTCCAATATGCCGCGATTAAACGGATAGGTCGGATTCGTCTCAAAATCATCATATAAGGTCAAATAGTTCAGTCCGAGGACGATCTCGCTTCCGACCTTGATGATGCCGCGATCGACCATTTCCCACAGGTCGCGCACGACGCCGTAGTCCAGTCCGAGGTTGATATAGCCGGAATCGTCGAGGTCTTCACGATAAGCGGCAATTACGGAAGAGTTACCGAAAAACACCTTGTCCCAGACCTTTTCCGGATGGTCGCGGCGCGTGACCTCGTAGTCGTTCAAATAATAGCGGCCGTCGAGAAGCATCGGCGGACAGAAATGGGCCAGCAGGCTGTCAAACAAGACAAAAGCCGCCAGCAGAAAGATCAAAAAGCGAAGCTTTTTCAGATATTTCACCCCTGCGCACCCCCTATATCTTCAGGAAGCCGCCGAAAACCTGAACGATCTGCGGCCACGAAAGCGTAAAGAGCATCGTATTGAGCGCGAACAGGTAGTTCACGACGACGCAGCGGAAGAAGCGGTAAAAGCGATTCGCCTTCCGCTTGACGGTCGTCAGTCCGAGGAGGTTTTCCAGCGCCAGCAAAAGCCCGAGCAGCACGCCGTCAACTACAAACAGCACCGACGAACCGTGCCAAAGGCTCATGACGACCATGACGACCAGCGCCAAGCCCGCGTTCTGCCAGCGGTTCAGGCGCTTTTTGCTGAAAACAACATAGACATGCTCCCGGATCCAGTCGCTGACCGTGATATGCCAGTTGCGCCAGAACTGCGTAAACGATGCGGCCTTCCACGGCGCTTTGAAGTTTTCGGGGGCTTTGATGCCCATAAACGCGGACAGACCGATCGCTACGGACGCGTAGCCCGCCATGTCGAAAAACAGGACGAGATAGCTCACGATCGGGATCGCCAGACTGATCCAGATGCGCGGCTCGCGGTAGGTCAAAATCTTCAAAAGCTCCGCCGCTGCCGCGGAGAGCACCATTTTGGAAAACAGGCCTGCAATGATGCGCTTGACGCCGTAAACCAGCCCGTCGATATCGATACCGGAAAGCGTCCGCAGCTGTGCGGAAAAATCGCGGTAACGGAAGACAGGACCGGCCGTGATGACCGGAAAGAACAGCAGATAGGAAGCGTAATCGAAGAAGCCGATGCGCTCGTCCGTATAATATGTATAGTACAGCGCGTCGATGGCCTTGAGCATATTATAGGCGATACCGACCATTGTCAGGCCGTACATCGGAAGCTGTGTCCACTGCGCGGCCGCGCGCGAATACGCCAGCGGCACAACACAGGCGGCGCAGAGAAGCGCAAAAAGCCAGCCCTTACGGTGCTTTCGCAGCAGGAGCAGGAATACAAACGTCACGAGCAGATAGCCGACATAGAAGACCGCCAGCTTTTCCGAAACGTAAAGAATCACGCCGATATCCGCCAAGGGGATCAGCCTGAGCAGAACGGAGCGGAAACGCCGCCTCCCTTCGGTAAGCCGCAGCAGGATTCCCAAGGCAAGACTGCACGCAAGCAGCACCGCAAGGATCTTTATTTGTAAGAACCACATCCGCAGAACTCCTCCATGAAATGTCTTTTGCGTCAGGCAAGCTTATGCGAGACGACCTCCGCGATCTCGGAAACGGTATTCATCGGATAACGCACGATGTCGCTCTGCGTGATCTCGATGCCGAAGCGCTCCTCGACGAACAGGACGATTTGTGTCGCCTGCAGCGAATCGACGAAGCCGTAGTCAAACAAATTTACGTCCACGGAATAATCCGGATCGTCGCCGATCTCGAACGTTGTGCAGATATAGTCCGAAAGGACGGAAATGATCTCCTCTTTTTTCATGACAGATACTCCTTTGCAGTCAAAAATTTTGCGTATATATCGTTCGCACGGGAACCATTCCCTGCGAACGCCAGAATCGTTCGCCGGCTAGATTTCCGCCGACGACCTGAAGCTCCACGGTCGTCACGCCGGACGCGCGCATCCGTTCCTTCGCTTCCCTGACCAACGCGCCCGCGATCCCGTCCCTTCGGCAGTCCGGAGAGACATACAGGTCGTTAATGTAGCCGATCACACTGTTTTCGCCGCAGCGGTACTCCCCCGGGAGCCGCTGATACGAAAATACGAGAAAGCCGACAGGCACATCGCCGCTGAACGCGCACAGCACACAAAACAGCTTCGAGCGCAGGCGTGCACGGATGATCTCCTCGGCACTTCCCTGCCGATATTCGTAGGTCAGTCCGACGGAGGCCAAATACGCCTGATAATCGTCATACAGCGCCGCCAGCGCGGCAAGCTCCGTGTCGGAAGCGTCACAGATACGATATTCCATGAAGCGCTCCCCTACAGCATCGTCTTCAGCCGCACACGGTCGATCTTATCATTCGGCGTGTGCGGGAGCTTTTCCATGCAGACCAGTCTTCCGGGCAGCATATAGGACGGGATCAGCTTTTTCAGCTCCAGATTCAGACGGCGCAGAACAAGCTGCGCCGACGTCTGCACGAACAGAACGATCTGCTGCTTCTCCGCGTCAAACACAGCCGCAGCGTTCTCAACCCCCGGCTGACACATTGCTGCGTTTTCGATCTCGCCAAGCTCGATGCGGTTTCCCTTGAGCTTGATCTGGCTGTCGCGCCGTCCGCAGAACATCAGCAGTCCGCGCTCGTCGTAATAGGCAAGGTCGCCCGTTCGGTACATCCGCTCGGGATAGGCGGGCGTAAGCGGATTTCGCGTAAATACGCGCTCCGTCAGCTCCGGCGCGTTCCAGTAGCCCAGCGCAACGCCGCTTCCCAGTACGCAAAGCTCGCCCTGTTCGCCGCGCGCGGCCTCGGTCCCGTCCTCCTTGAGGAGCACGACGCGCATGTTTTCACACGCCTTACCGATGGGCAGCGGGTCGGAATCGGCAAATTCCCGGTCAACGATATAGTAGCAGCATACGTCCGTGATCTCCGTCGGGCCGTAGAGGTTGGCGTAGGTGCAGTTCGGCAGCGCGCGCCGCCAGATATTGAGCTGTGTGTTCGGCATGACCTCGCCGCAGAACGCGATCGTCTTGAGCTTAGGGAGCTTCACGCCGTTCAGTGCGCCGGAGTTTGCAACATTTATCATCACCGTCGGAACCCAGAAGATCGTCGTGATCTCCTTGCGCTCGAGGTATTCCGGAAGGCGCAGTGGGAACATCATCAGCGCGTCCGGTATCAGCACCAGCCGCCCGCCGCAGCGCATACAGCCGTAAATATCAAAGGTCGAATTGTCGAAATAAAACGCAGACTGGTTTGCCATCGAGGTCTCCTCGGTGAAGCCGAACGTCTCCGTTACCCAAACGGCATAGTCCAAAATGCCGCGATGCGGGATCGTCACGCCCTTGGGCGTGCCGGTCGAGCCGGAGGTATACATGATGTAGATCGGGTCGGTATCGATTACGGCAGCAGTTGCGGCATCCAGCGCAGCCTCGTCGACCGACGTCTGCACAAGCTCGTCGTAATAAAGCACCTGCGTGCCCGCCAGCTCGCACTGCTCCAGATTCGGCGCAAGCTCGCGGTCGGTCACGATCGCACCCGGGTGCAGAGATTCGATGATTTTTTCCAGCCGCGCCATCGGAACATGGGCATCGACGGGCGCATAGGGGCTTCCGCTGTAGAGAGCACCCATAAAGACCGTCAGGGCGCGGATGCTCTTTGGCAGATAGACGATGATCGGGCGTCGCGCGGTTTCGTGCAGAAGCAGGCCCGCGCCGATATGCCGCGAAATCGCGCGATATTCCCGATAGGTCACGGAAGCGTCTTCTTCCTCTACCGCACAGCGCTCCGGAAATTTCTCAGCGGTTTCATCCAGCATTCTGATTGCCGAGTTTTTCATTTGTTTTCCTCCGAATAGGCAATGCGGAGGGTGTCCGCGTCGCCGAATTTTGTAAAGACCGTAAGGCCGTCATAGCTTGTGACCGTCCAATCGGACTGCGTCGTCGTCGCCTCGCCGCGAACGGCGACCTGCATCATGCCGTCGTCAAGGAAGGTGATGCACGTCCCGTCGTCGGAGATCTCTGCGGGCAGATTGACCCGTTCGAGATGCGCCGGATCGCCGTCGGTGCTTCGGGTGATGCGGACCGTCCCGTCCAGACCGACGGTCAAGCCGCGCGCCGAGCGCTTCCATACCTTAGCATCCGTGGAGAAGCCGTCGCCGCAGCGCTCGGCAAATTCGATGCGGACGCCGCAGGCATTCTGATAGACCGCGTTGTAGAGGCTGCCGCTTTCGCTCCGCGCAGACGGCGTTACGGTAAAGCCGTCCGCCGTCCGCTCGACGGTTACTTCCAGATTATAGGCGGCGGCGCTTGCGTACATCATCTGATCCTCGCGCAGGAAATTATATCCGTATTTCTTCTGAAATTCCGCGACGCTGTGAATATAGTTCTTTGCCTCCGTATCGGATACATAGACAAAATCGCAGTGGTAGTAGACGCACATCGGCATCTGATATTTTCCGCTCAGATCGTACCATGCCGCGTCGGTATAGGGCAGCACGGAATGATTCTGTACGAGCATCGTCTGTTCGCCGCCGTCGACCAACAGGAACGGCAGCGCGATCGCGTTTTCCGCCGCGTACTGCGGGGCGTTAAAGCTTGCACCCGGCGATCCGAAGCCGGATTGCCAGAGCAGCCCGGCGTCGCGAATGCTCTGCATACTCTGTGCGCCGGAGTGGGTCGAGGTGTACCATGTATGCTGGTTCGCGCCGGCCGCGTCCGTGTCGACGCCGTAAGAGGCCATTGCTTTCCTGTGGGCCGCAAGCTCGTACGCTTCCCGCTCTGCGGAGGCATGGGCATTGGTGTAGAAATGGACGCCGACATAGAAGTGATTCCGCTCGGCATAATCCATCTGCGCCTGCAGCTCGTCGCGGAGGGCAAAGTACGGACTGTCGATCGGATAGGCAAGGCCGTATTCCTGCTGCCCGCAGAGAAGATCGAGCGCTCCGTCGCCGTTCAGATCGGCAAGCACCGGAACGACCCAATTTCCGTATTTCAGATGGCTGTTGCCCTTAAAATTCTCCTCTTCGCAGTCAAGATAGCCGTCGAAGCGCGGCTCTCCGTCCGCGTCAAGCGGCAGCTTCGCGATATAGCCGTCAAACGTACCGACCAAGATCGCCATATCGTCTTTTTCCCGATATACACAGGGGGCAAGCCATTTCCCGAGGCCGCTGTCCGCGCACAGCTTGGTGTACGAGCGCATATTCCAGTGCGAGAAGGCAGTCATGCCGTTGTTCTTTTCTCCGTAGAACAGCAGGAGTATCCCCTGATCCGAGCCGACGAGCAGATCCTCCGTCCCGTCGCCGTTCAGGTCGGCAAGATACGGAAGCGCCTGACCGGGAAAATCGCAGTCCAGCAGGACGCCCTGCTCCGAAAACACGGTCGTTCCGTTTCCGCGATACCAGCGGATCCTTCCGTCCGCGCCGCCGCAGAGAAGGTCCGTCACGCTGTCGCCGTCGAGGTCCGCGAGCTGAGGCGCGGAGAAGCTTCCGCACGAAAGCTCCGCGCCGTTCTCGTCCGTGAGCTTGATCGGTTCGGCAAAGGACAGTCTGCCGTCCTTTCCGGTAAAGCCCAGTCCTCTGTAATAGTAGATCGTTCCGTCAAAGCTGCCGCAGAACAGGTCCAAAATGCCGTCGGCATCGTAATCGATCAGCGCGGGATAGGCGCGATTCGTATACTCCGGGGAATCGACAAAATAGCTGCCCGCGTTATCGGCGGTATACTGATGCAGAAATTCGTCGCCGCAGGCGGCATGGGTGCCGCTGGAATAGGCATTTTCGTAATAGTCCATCGCGAATTGCAGGCCGCCGCCCTCGTTAAGCGCGTATGTCACGGACTCCGTCCGCGTGAACCACTGATAAGTGTTCCGGATCAGCGTAAAGGACGGGATCTGCTGCTCCTGCATACACAGCTCGGAGAAAATGCGCATGGAATCATGCTCAATGCCCGTGATCTCCTCATAGTGCAGCTCCCAGCTTGCCGACGGGCTTCCGTACACGCCGAATACGCGTTCCAGCGAGAAGCCGTAAAGCTCCTTTGCCACAAATGCGGCAAAATCCGAGAGGAAAAGCTGGTTGCAGCTTGCCGTCGTCGATGCAAACGCGGTTTGGCTGTCGTCGCTTTTGAGCATCGTCAGCGAACCGAGCGAATACGCGTTCGGCAGCAGCGGATTGGAAAACAGTACGCGGCCCTCGCCGTAATAATTCAGTAGATAGAGCGACAGGCCGTCCGCAGCGGCAAGCGTAACGGCGGTGTCCGGGACGGCGGCATAGCCGTAATCGCATTTCTGCAGCGCATCGGCATCGGCAAACGACGCGTAGAGCGAATGATAATCCGAGATCAGCTCCTGCAGCGGGGCCAAGTCGCCCGACACCTCCGGAAACGTCAGCTCATTCGGGTAATCGATCTTTTCAAAGGCCTTTGCGCCGAAAAAGTCAGCCGAAAACGTATCATAAAAGCAGTTCGGCACAAAGACGGAACCGCCGCCCTCGACATAACTTTTTACATTATCCGCAATTTTTCCAAGGTTCAGCGACTGTGACAGACTCTCGTCAAGGTATATAATGTCATATTTTGTGTAATCCGCGTCGGCCGACGGCTCAAGCTTTTCGACCGACAGATTCAGCACCGTCGCCTGCTCCAGCCGGAAAAGCATGTCCGGCGTCTGTTCTCCGACGCAGAGGACCGCTGCGGAAAGCGCATAGTCGTTTTCCGCCGTTTCGGCGGGCGGCAATTCCTGCGTGGCGGAGGAGGGCTGCGGCTGCTCCTGCGGGACGGTACAGCCCGTTAACAGCAGCAGCGCCGCAAGCAGACAACACAACAAGCGTTTCATGGTATGCTCCTTTAGCTTTCTCTTGATTTTAACGACAACGCAAGCTCCGAAAGGAACTCGGTATTTTCGTAATTCTCCAGCGCTTTCAGCGCTCTGAGCGTCTGCGCCTCGATCATCTCGCGGCAGCGCTCCACGCCGTACAGACGGACAAAGGTATTTTTCTTATCGCCGTCCATGCCGGTCGCCTTGCCGAGCTTTTTCGCGTCGCCCGTTACGTCGAGGATATCGTCCTCGATCTGAAAGGCAAGGCCGACCGCGTCGGCATACTCGGCGGCGTCGCGCTCCTGTCGTTCGGTCCCGCCCGCCGCGCAGACGCCCAGACGGCAGGCCGCCGCGATCAGCGCGCCCGTTTTGCGGGACTGGATGTCGTAAACCTCCCGCTCGGTACACAGGCGGCGCTCAGCCGCCATGTCCAGCGTCTGGCCGCCGACCATGCCCAGCTCTCCTGCGCATTCGGAGAGCACGCCGACCGCCCTGACGATCCGTTCCGCCGGCAGCTCCGAAGCGGAAAGCTGCCCGAAGGCCGCCGTCAAAAGCGCGTCGCCCGCAAGCACCGCGCCGGCCTCGCCGTAGACCTTGTGATTTGTCAGACGTCCGCGCCGATAATCGTCGTTGTCCATACAGGGCAGATCGTCATGGATCAGGCTGTAGGTATGCACCATTTCGACCGCAGCGGCAAAGGGCAGCGCCTTTTCGCAATCCCCTCCCAGCAGGCGGCAGAACGCCAGCGTCAGCATCGGACGCAGACGCTTTCCACCCGCCAGCAGGCTGTAGCGCATGGCTTCAAGCAAGGTTCTCTGCGGCACGTCATCCGTAAAGCAGCGTTCAAGATATGCCTCGATCTCGCGGACATAGTGCTCCTTCTGCGTCTCAAGCGTTTTGTTCATCCGTAAACTCCGTTTCCTGCGGGGCGCCGTCGGCGCCCTTGGTAAGCTGAACGACCTTTAATTCCGCTTCGTCAAGCAGCTTGGAGCACGAGCCGACAAGGGCCGTCCCCTCCTCAAACAGCTTGAGCGCTTCCTCCAGCGGCACGTCGCCGCGCTCCATATTCCGAACGATCTCCTCCAAACGGGAAAGAGACTGCTCAAAGGTCTTGGATCCTTCCTTCATTTGAAAACCTCCTGTACCGTCGCGCGCGCCTTACCGTCGGCAAGGCAGAGCGTCAATGTATCGCCCGCGCCAAACTGACGGACGCTTTTGACAAGCGCTCCGTTTTCATCCGTTATCATGGAATAGCCCCGCCCGAGCACCTTCAGCGGGCTCATGGCATCCAGCTTCGCCGTCAGTCTGACGAAGCGTTCCCGATCGCCGCGCAGGAGCTTTACCGAAGCGGTGGCAAGCCGTCTTTGCGTATAGTCCAGCAGCATTCGGCGGTCGTTGATATAATTCATCGGGTCGCGCAGACAGCGCGAACGCCCCAAGGCATCGATCTTCGTGCGCTCCTGCTTCAGACGCTTGCTCATAAGCGCAAGCAAAAGCGCCTGCCGCGCCGTCAGGCTCTGCCGCAGCTCCGTCTGATCCGGTACGGCCAGCTCTGCGGCGTTGGAGGGCGTCGCAGCGCGGAGATCGGCCACGAAGTCGGAGATCGTCACGTCCGGCTCATGTCCTACGGCGGAAATAACGGGGATCTCCGAACGCGCAATGGCATACGCGACGCGCTCATCGTTGAACGCCCAGAGGTCCTCGATCGAACCGCCGCCGCGCCCTGTGATAATCAAGTCAGCCACGCGGTAGCGGTTCGCGTAAGCGATCGCGGCAGCAATCTCCGCAGGCGCTTCCTCGCCCTGCACGCGGACGGCCAGCAGCTTGACCTCGCAGAGCGGATAGCGCTTGCGCAGGATGCGAAGCATATCGCGCAGGGCCGCGCCCGCCGACGAGGTGATGATCGCGATCGTATGCGGAAAGCGCGGCAGCGGCTTTTTGCGCTCCTGCGCGAACAGCCCCTCGGCCTGCAAGCGCTGCTTCAGCTGCTCAAAGGCGACGTGAAGGTCGCCGATACCCTCGGGCGTCAGCGCGGTGCAGTAGAGCTGGTATACGCCGTCGCGGGGAAAAACGGACACCCGCCCCAGCGCGATGACCTTCATGCCGTTCTCCGGCCGAAAACGCAGAGAGGCGGCGTTTCCGCGGAACATCACACAACGGATCGCACCGGTCGCATCCTTCAGGGAAAAATAGTGGTGTCCGGACGGATAGAGCTTGTAGTTACTGATCTCGCCGCGGATATACACCCGATTCAGAAACTCATCGTCCTCAAAGCGAAGACGGAGGTATTCGTTGATCTGCGAAACCTCATAAACAGGCTGCTGCATATCGGTAAGCCCTCCATGTCAGGATCGCCGTTCCGAGCGCGTTATCGGTCGAAAAGCGCGGTTCGCAAAAGATCGCGGGCATACCTGCGCAGCTTTCACGCAGGAGGCTGTTGGAGGAAACACCGCCGGCAAATACGACCGCACAGCCCGGATAGGCTTTCAGCGCATTTTTTGTCGCCTCCGCAACGGCGCCGATCAGGCAGCGCAGCGCATAGCCCGCCGTTTCCGCCGCATTACCGCTGTGGTAGGCCTCGACCTTGTTCTGCACACCGGAAAGAGAAAATGTTGTCCCTTGCACTTTAACATGAAATTTGCTTTGATCCGTCGCCGTGCGGCTGAGCCTGTCCATCTCCTTTCCGGCAGGAAAGGAAAGCCCGAGCAGCTTGCCCGTCCGATCGATCAGCTGACCGGCGGAAATATCCGTCGTGCCGCCGATGCGTTCGGCATGGACGCCGACGCCCTCCGGCGTGACATAGAGAAGCTCCGTCGTGCCGCCGGACAAATGCCACGCAAGGTGCGGCTTGTCCATCAGCTCCATGTGACCGGAGGACCAAAGCGAGGCGGCAATATGCCCCTGCTGGTGGGAAAACGCAAAAAACGGCACGTCGAGCGCTCGGCTCAAGACACGCGCCTGCGACTCACCCGCCAAAAAGCAGGGCATATAGGAGCCTTCAACGGCTCTCGGGCGGGTGCTTGCGCCGATCGCGGCAATTTCCCGCGCCCCGCCTAAATCAGAAAACAGCCTGTCGGTCATTTCCGGCAGGCGTTTAACATGTGCAAACAGCGCATCGCTCTGCCGCAGGCCGAGCATTCCCTGCTCTACGTCCAGCAGTCTGGATGCGTTGACTCCGTTTTCGCCGTCGAATGCGGCGACGGAGGTCGTATAATTGCTGGTGTCAAAGGCAAGCGCGATCATTCCGCCTGCTCCTTCAGCCCGCGCGCAAAGCTGCCGAGAATGCCGTTGACGAACGCGACCGTCTCGGCATCCTCATATTTACGCGTCAGCTCGACGCATTCGTTGATGGCCACGCCTGTCGGCACGTCCTCAACATAAAGGATCTCGTAGATCGCCAGACGAAGCGCCGCCTTTGTAAAGCGGGAGATTCGGTTCAGATTCCAGCCGATCGCGTACTTGGAGATCGCCGCGTCAAGCTCCTGCAGATGCTCCGTCACGCCCTCGACACAGGCGCGGATATAAGCGAGCTGCTTCTTGCTCGGGTGCTCGGCGTAGACCTCGTTTTCCGGCGCGAGTGCATCGTAATAGTCCTGCTCCATTCGGGTCTCGATCGCCTGGGCAGGCGTCTGGTCGGTATAGTCCAGCTCATAGATCAGATGAGCGGCAAGCTCTCTGGCATTGGAACGGGTCATAGCTGTCTCCTTTGTATGTAGGATTCGGAAAAGTGATAAAGCGGCGCAGAAAAAAGTCCCGACGCCACGCAGAAGGCCCCTCGTTAAAACGCCGCGCTTTATTCGGCACGGCCGTTCGGGGTGCTGTTTCGCAGCACCCCGACTCGATCATTTCTCGGCGTTTTTCGGCGCGGCCACGCCGCAGACGTTCACATGCACGCCCTCGGGACGGACGCCGGTCATTGCGTTGACCTCGTTGACAATCGACTCCTGCACGTTCTGTGCGACCGTCATCACGGAGGTGTTCATCTTAACGACCAGATTGCAGAAAATGTTGATCTTGTCGCCGTCGATCTGCACGCGAACGCCGTTGCGCAGATTCTTCTTGCCCAGAATGTTGGCAAGATCAAAATTCGCGGTGGTGCTCAGGCCGTAGACGCCCTCGACCTCGCGGACCGCCAGCGCGGCGATGGAGGCGATCACTTCCTCGGAGATCAAAATATTCCCGTTTTCCTGCGTTTGCAGCAGATAATTCTTCTTTTCAGCCATAGTATTGACCTTTCCTTCCGTATTCGGCGCACGGCCGTTTCTATGTACACTATATTTTAACACATTTTTTGAAAAATACAATCCCTATTCTACTCCAAAAATGCGAATATCGGACAGCTTATAATCCGTCTGCGCCATCACGATGTCGGCCAGCAGGCTCACGTCGGACTCCGCAAGGCCGTCGGACGGCGACGCGACCGCCAGCGATATACCCTCGTCGCTGATGTAGGCGACGCAGTCGCTGTAGCCCTTGGCAATGACCATGCTCTCGATCTGCGATTCCGTGAGCGCGTCGGAGATGATCGACTCAAGCTTGCTGCTTGTCGCGGAGGTGTCCTCGCCCTCGGCGTAGGAGATCGTCTCCTGCAAAAGCTCCACCGCCTCATCCCGCGCCGTCTGCCTCGACAGGCGCATCTGTGCAAAATATTCCTCGCCGGTCGGCGTCTGCGCGGCCGCCTGCATCGGCGCGTCCGTGCTGTCGTTCAGGACCAGCGTCGATTCGCCCAGCACCTTATCTGCGTCGAGCGACTTCGTCAGGTCGGGCGTATCGCCGTAGAGCCAGTTCAGGTAGATGCCTCCGCAGACCAGCACAAGCACTCCTGCAATTATTGCATTGCGTTTCCAAGTTTTCATTGCGATTCCTCCATTACTTCATTTTGACCACAGTGATCTGGTCGCTGCCGAGGCCGGTCAGCGAAGCCACCGCGTTGATCAGGTCGAGCTTGACCGAAGCGCTGCCCGCGCCGCGGCAGACGATCAGCGCGCCCTGAAATTGCGGGTACTCCACCGAAGACACTGCCGCTTCATTGTATGCGCTTCCTGCGGACATGATAACTGTTTTTCGCTCCTCGCTTTTGCGTCCGTCGTCCTCGGAGCTTGCAACATCCGTCTGGTATTGCGTGCGGACGCCGGAGCGAAGCGTCAGCACGACGCGCACCTCCCCCGCCCCGTCGATCTGCGACAGCGTTTCCTCCAGCCGCCGCTCCATCTCCTGCAAATACGCCTGCTCGTCGAGCGTCGGCTGTTCGGTCTTCACCGTCTGCTCCTGCTTTGACGAACGGCTCGGCAGGAGCAGCAGCGCAATGCCGACCAGCAGCACCAGCGCGGCATACTTGTACTTTTTTACGCCGTTTAAAAGCCGCTTTCCCGGCTTATCCATAGCCCTTCCACTCCTGTTCCTCTGTCGGGATGCCGAGGCTGTCCTGCATAAAGGCCGTAAGGCCGGACATTTGCTCCGGCGTCAGCGTTCCGATGATCGCTGCGTGAACGGGGACGGGGTATGTCCCATCGTCCAGTGTCACCTCCGCCTGAACCGTCGCGCCAAGCTCGGATGCCTTCTGTTCAATGTATGTTTCGGTCGTCTGCTTTATGTGAAGCGCAAGCTGCTCCTGCATGGTTTTTTCGACCCGGACGCTGTCAAAGCCGTATTCCTCCGTGACAGAATCCAGATACGCCGTAAGGCGGTCCGCATTGAGAGACAACAGCGGCGTAACGACCGCCAGAATGACCAGAATACCGCCGACAAAGCGGACCACACGCTTGACGGTCCGGTTGCGGATCATCGCATTTGCCAAAACGGCGATCATGCACGCCGCAACGATTGCAAGCAGATATTCCCGCGCGCTTTCCATCATGCCGCCACCTTCAAAAAGCACACCAGCGAGATCAGCAGCAGCATCCCGCAGCTTCCGCACATGGCGAGCAGATACCCCATTGCGGTGCTGTAGTTTTTCAGAAGCGCGACGTGCGGCTTAGACCCCACGACACCACTGACTGCCGCCGTCAGCTTGAGCAGAAGATAATGGATGCCGACGCGCAGAAACGGTGTCAGGCAGACGCCGAGGACCGCCAGCATCCCGAAAATACCAACGGAGCTTTTTAACGCCGACGCGCTGGCAAGGAGCGTTTCCGAGGCGTCGGAGATGATTCCGCCGACGACCGGGACCATGCCCGACACGGCGGCCTTGGTCGCCTTGACCGCAGCCGCGTCCGCCGCGCCGCTGATCACGCCCGTCAGCGACATATAGCCCAGAAAGCCGAACATTATGATGCGGAGCAGCTTCGAGATCAGCCAGCCCACAAAGCTGCGCAGCTCTGCCAGCATCTCCCCCGCCAGCGCCGCTTCCGCCGTCGAAACGGCAAGATAAAAGAACACGGCGGGGACCAGCAGCTTGGAGATCAGCTGCATCAGCAGCTCGGCAAAGAGCAGCGTGCCAGCATAGAGCGCCGTGCCGGACGTCATTTTTCCGCTCATTGCGGCGGCGGAGGCCATTACGGGCATCAGACAGGCGCTGTAATCGGCAATCTTTTCGACCGTATCCGTTGCAAGAGAGATCATACTCTGAAAGGTCGACAACACCGCCGTGCAGATACCGATCGCTCCCGCCGCCGTGACCGCCGTCGCGCCGTGCTTCCCGGACGGCACCCCGGCGACGGAGCACAGCGTTACGATTGCAAGCAGGATCGCGCACAGCAGCAGCCCACTGCGAAAGGTCTCACTGCTTTTTTGAAGCGCCTGCCGAAACAGCTCCTTTGCGCCCGACCAGAAATCGGTCGTCTGCCCCGGCTGCGGCAGCTCGTCGAGCACGTCCTGCGGCAGGCCCTCCTCCGCGCCGCTGATATCGATGCCGGTGTCCTCGTCGATCTGCTCGGCGCGTACCGGCAGAACGAGTAGGCACAGCACCGCCAAAATCAGTATCACCCTTCTGACTTCAACCACCGCCCATCGTTTTCAGCATTTGTAACACCGCCTCCAAAAGCGGAAGCGCGACGCTCAGCGCCAGCAGACCGCCCGCCAGCTCTACCAGCTTTCCGATCGCGCTCTCCCCGGCATCGGCGCAGACTCCCGCAGCAATCTCCGTCAAAAGCCCGATTCCCACGGCCTTCAGCATCGGCGTCATCAGCTCGACATCCAAGCCGGTCATGCCCTGCAGCCGTCCCAAAAAATCAACGATCGGCTCCGCCGTGCGGACGACAAGCACGCCGATGATGCAGCACGCCGCGATCGTCAGCACCAGCGCCAGATCCTTGGAATTTCGCTTGAGCAGCGTTGCGAGCACTGCCGCAAGCACGCCGAGCACCGCCGCCTGTAAAAAGCTCTGCATCAGAAATGAAACAGATTCTTCACGAGGTCAAAGAGCTGTGCGATCTTCTGCACAACGATGATGAGCACGACCACAAGCCCTGCCAGCGTCGTCATCGTCGCCTGCTCCTCCCGCCCCGAGCGCACCAGCACCTGATTCAGGATCGAAACGATGATGCCGACTGCGGCGATCTTAAAAATCAAATCAATTTCCATGGTCAAACAAACAAGATCACCAGCGCGACGCCCGCACACAGCCCGAGGATCGCGTAACCCTTGGCAAGCGGCCGCTTTTCCGCGTCAAACCGTTCCGCCGCCGAACGCAGCCTGTGCTCCGTCGCGGTCAGCAGACGGTTTTCCCCGTCGAGGTCGTAGCGTCCGAGTGCGCCGAACAGCTCCAGCAGCGCCATTTTTGCATCATTGGGCAGCGTCAGGCCCTTCGTCCCCTCCATGGCTGCGGCGGCCGCGCGACTGCGCGGGACGCCCTTCTCCACCGACTGTGCATAGGCCGTAAAAAATGCCGAAACCGGGCCGCTCGTCCGCTTTGCCGTGACGCTGCACAGCGCGGGCAGCGGCGAGAGCGTATAGTTCAGTTCGCATTTGAGAATCTCCAGCGCGCTGCCGAAATCGCGCAGCAGACGCACCTGACGGTAGAATACGACGGCGCGCGACACGCCGAAGCCTCCCGCCGCCGACAGGATCATCAGTGCTCCGATCAGTTTAATCAATTTGCCTCCACCTCTCCGTATGTACCGTTCGATCCGACCGGATCGTGACCAGATTTTCAAAAAGGCCGCTTTCGGTCAATTGACGGTAAAGCGGCCGCTGTCGAAGCTCCGACGGACTGTAGGCGTGCGCCGTCGCAAGAAAACGCACCCCGCAGTATGACCCGCGCAGTAAGGCCTGCGCATCCTCGACGGCCGTGATCTCGTCGACCGCGATCCACTGCGGATTCATGGTGCGCAGCAGCATTTCGATCGCTTCGGCCTTGCGCACGCCGGATAGGACGTCCGTCCGTCTTCCGAGATCAAACTGCGGCATACCGTCCAGACACGCCGCAAGCTCCAGCCGCTCGTCGGCGACGCAGACGCGCCAGCCGAAGCGATCGGACATCTGACGGATCAGGTCGCGCAAGAGCGTCGTTTTCCCCGCGCACGGCGGCCCGACGATCAGCGTCGAGGCGGGATGCTGCCACAGATGATCCGCCGCCTGATTGGCACAGCCCGTGACCGCACGCGCAAAGCGCAGATTTACGGAGGATATCTCCTTGACCGTCCAAAGCCCGCCGTCCTTGTAGATCCCGCGCCCGCAAATGCCGAGACGGTGCCCGCCGGGAAGGGTCAGGAAGCCTGCGCGAAGCATATCCTGCGCGGCGTAAACGGCCTGTCCCGTTGCATTGGCGAGGACTGCGGATAGCAGCTCACCGTTTACGCGGACGCCTGTCAGCGCGATCTCCCCTCTGTCCGTCGTTACTGCGGCAGTCTGTCCCAGTCGAAGCCGCAGCTCCTGCGCTCTTTCCGGCTCGCTGATACGGAAGAACGCTTGACGCACAGCCTCCGGGCACACTGCCATAGCCTGTCTGACACCCATGCGATACTACACCTCTTTCGTGGTTCCGTTCGTGCTCACACAAGACGATATGCGCGCGATGCCGCAGATATGCCGCGCGGTTTTGGCTTGACATTGCCGCAGAGAGAGATGATAATATCAGCGGAGGGTGTTTTTATGAAAGATTTACAGATCGTCAAACTGCGCGACATGCCCGAGCTGTCCGAACGCGCGGCGCAATGGTTCAGCGAAAAGTGGAGGATTCCCCTTTCGGCGTATCGGGAAAGCATTGCCGCGTCTCTCAAGCCCGGAGCGGTTGTTCCGTCATGGTATCTCTGCATAGAGGGCGAACGCATCGTTGCGGGAATGGGCGTGATCGAGAATGATTTTCACGGGCGGAAGGAGCTGACGCCGAACGTCTGCGCCGTTTACACGGAAAAGGACCGTCGGTGCCTTGGGATCGCCGGGCGGCTTCTGGGCTTTGTCTGCGCGGATATGGCGGCGAACGGGGTCCGAACGCTATATCTCCTAACGGACCATACCGGCTTTTATGAGCGCTACGGTTGGGAATTTCTCTGCATGGTGCAGGGCGACGGGGAAGCGACGCTTTCCAGAATGTATATCCACCGCGAATAATTGGCGATATCGACGTTTTATTAGCCAATATTGACTGTAATACAAAAAGTTTACATTTGCCGACGGGTTTTAAGGTTTACACAATGGGGGAAATATGATATAATGAGCTGAAATTTGCAAAGGAGGCGCATATTATCAAGCTTTTTGGATCAAGCTCCGGCGGTCACGTCAAGAAAAAGGCACCGCCCGACACCGAAAAAGCCGTTCCCCGCAAGGCTAAAAAATCCAATCGCGGTTTGCGCGTACTGGCTGTCATCCTGACGGTGATCCTTTGTCTGGAAGGATTATACTGTTTTCTCGTGTTTACCGAGATCCCGATCATCAAGCGCTACCGCAACGCTTATATCGGGACCGCGCTTTCCACTATGACGCATCGCTGGCTGGCCGAGGCGCTCCTGCCGGAATACATGGTTCGCAATGTCGCGCTGCAGCAATACTATATCAATAAAGAGAATGAAGACAAAACAAGCAAAAATCGGCCGACCGTTCCGCCTGACGATAATTCCGCATCCGACAATTCGGCCACTGCGGAAGCTACGGAGCCGTCGGAGTCGCCGGCTGTGTCGGATGAGGACTCGTTCTACGAGCTGTTCTGGGAGCTGAGCCGCACCTCGTTCGAGGATTATCTGGACGAGCATCCCGATACGCTCAAAAACGGCTGGAACAACATCTATATCAACGAAGCCGGTATCAACGACGACGGCACCTCGATCTATACCACCATGGGCGAGCAGGTGCTTGCCATCGACGCGGCCAATAAGGTCCTTCTCGTGCGCGTTCAGGGCACCGGCTATATCGGTGTTCTGGCCGTCTGCAAGGACCCGTCACAGCTCCGCTGCCACGCGTCACAGGGCCTTGCAAAGGCCGCATACGGGCAGAGCCTTGAGGACTTGGTCGAAGACGCCGGAGCCGTGATCGGCATTACGGGCAGCGGCTTCATCGATCCGAGCGGCAACGGCAACGGCGGCACGATCGCAGGCTGGGCAATGTGCGAGGGCGACAATTTCGGCAGCCACTACACGGACACCGCCTATAAACGGATCGAGCTGACGCGGGACAACAAAATGTATATTACCAACGCCTATTCCGACGTCGCGTCGGACGTTACGGATGCCGTTGAGTTCGCGCCCGCGCTTGTCGTCGACGGCGTTTCCAATGTCACAAACGGCGCTTACGACTCCTACGGCATCCAGCCGCGAGCCGCCGTCGGGCAGTCCGCGACCGGCGAAATCCTGATGCTGATCATCGAAGGACGGCAGATCACGCGTTCGATCGGCGCATCCATCGAGGACTGCGGCAACATTCTCATGCGTCACAATGCGTACACCGCCCTGAACCTTGACGGCGGCACAAGCGCGGTCATGTGGTACCGCGGCGAATATGTGACAAAGTGCTCCAATACCGCAATCAGCTCCCGCCTGCTTCCCAATGCATGGGTCTACGGCAACTACAGTAATTAAATTGATGTTGAAAAATACCGAAAAGCGCGAATATCCGTGTTTTTCGGTATTTTTTCTGCCCGTTTACCATTTTTAGCACTCTGCGTCGCAGAGTGCTAAAATTTACAGTTCGTTCATAAAATAAATGAGATTTGTTCAAAAAATCGGACTAGCATAATACTTGAAAAAAGAAACAAGCAGCTCCGCAAAAGGAGCGCACAGGTCGGCAGCAGCCGACGATGAAGGAGGTTATTTATTATGTTAGTACCGTACACCCGCAAGAATCATTCCGTTTCTGCGTTTAATCCGTTCCGCGATTTTGACGAGCTGGAGCGCAGCTTCTTCAACGACCACGCCATCGGCGAGTTCAAGACCGATATCAAGGACAACGGCAAGGAATTTGTTCTGGAGGCCGATCTTCCCGGCTTCAAGAAGGAAGACATCCATGTAGATCTGGAAGACGGTATGCTGACGATCTCGGCTGAACGCCATTCCGAATACGAGGAAAAGGACAAGAAGGGCAACTACGTCCGCTGTGAACGCTCCTATGGCTCTTACAGCCGCAGCTTTGATACCACCGGCATCGACACGGAGAATATCAAGGGCGCATACAACAACGGCGTTCTCACCCTGACGCTTCCGAAGCAGGCCGAGCCGCAGTCCGGCGCCCGCAGACTGATGCTTGAGTGATCGGCTGATGTCTTTGCGCATAAGCGCCTGCTGAACACGTCTCCGTTCGAGCGATCATAACAAATGCTCCCGCTTCCGATGAAACCCGGAAGCGGGAGCATTTTTCAGTGTGTTAAGGAACTTCTGATGCTTTTCTGATACTGATTCTTGATTAAAAAATTTAATCAAGAATCCCGTGTGCTACGCACACTCGCATCGTGCGAAAGCACGCTGCGCTGTCTCATGCAGAATCTGACGCGCCCTTTGCGCTATAAAAATCTTTTCAAGCTTTTTAACGGATTCTAGTATGACAGAAAGCGTAGTCAGCGCGCAAGGCGCGGCGGCTTCTATTTTTTGCCGAAGAGGCCGAGCAGGCCGTGCGGCTTGACGTATGCTTCCGTTTCGATCTCCTTCAGCTCATAGCCGGTAGCGGCAATCGCGGAACGAAGCTTATCCTCGTCAAGAGCAGACTCCGACAGGATGACCGTCTCCCCTTTCGTATGCGAGGACGTGACCTTCTTCACGGAAAAGTCCCGACGGATCGCATCATTGATATGCGCTTCACACATGCCGCACATCATTCCGTCGATTTTTAACGTAGTTTTAATCATCATCGTCACCACTAAAAAATGCGGGAGGCGCAAAGTTCTGATGCCTTGCGCCTCCCGTTTTCCTTATTTCTTGTGGCAGGAGCCGCCCATCGGGCAACAACCGCAATTACCGCCGCAGGAGGATTTGCCCTTCTTCTTGTCCTTCACCATACTGAGGATGATCGCGGTCACACCTGCGGCAAGCACAAGAGAAATGAGAATGGTAGCAATATTATTGACGATCCAACTGAGCATTTCGGTCAGCTCCTTTCCAAATCAATATTTTTTGGGGATTTTTACTTTACCTTGACCTTTGTGGTCAGCTTGGTAGCTTCCTTGTACGGGCGGACAAGCATGTACACGATGAATGCGAGGACCGCGAGAGCAAAGATCAGGCCAATAACATTGACGTTGCCGGTGAACAGGCCGCCGAACTGGTTAATCATCAGAGCAACGGCGTAGGCGAAAATGCACTGATAGCCGATCGCGAACCAAGTCCACTTTGCGCTGTTCATCTCACGCTTGATCGCGCCGATCGCCGCGAAGCACGGTGCGCACAGCAGGTTGAAGACAAGGAAGGAATAGCCGGAAACACCGCTGAAGACAGAAGCAAGCGTTGCGTAGGTATTGCCGGAGGCGCCGTAGAGGATGCCCATGGTGCCGACAATGTTTTCCTTTGCTACGAGGCCGGTGATGGAGGCAACGGCAGCTTCCCATTCACCCCAGCCGAGCGGCTTGAAGATCCATGCGATCGCACCGCCGACCTTGGCCAAAATGGACATGTTCAGTTCGTCCTCGGCAAGCATCCGGAAGCCGTCCTCGGCCCAGCCGAAGTAAGAGGTGAACCAAACAAAGATGGTGGACAGAAGAATGATCGTACCGGCCTTCTTAATGAAGGACCAGCCGCGCTCCCAAGTGGAACGGAGAACGTTGCCGACGGTCGGCAGATGGTAGGCAGGCAGCTCCATGACGAACGGAGCAGGCTCGCCGGAGAACATCTTGGTCTTCTTCAGCATGATGCCGGAAACGATGATCGCAGCCATACCGATGAAGTAAGCAGAGGTGGAGACCAGCGCGGAGCCGCCGAACAGCGCGCCCGCGATCATGGCGATGAACGGGACCTTTGCGCCGCAGGGGATAAACGTGGTGGTCATAATGGTCATACGGCGGTCACGTTCGTTTTCTATCGTTCGCGAAGCCATAATGCCGGGGATGCCGCAGCCGGTGCCGATCAGCATCGGGATGAAGGACTTACCGGACAGGCCGAACTTACGGAACAGACGGTCAAGCACGAATGCGATACGCGCCATGTAGCCGCAGGCCTCAAGAATCGCAAGCAGCAGGAACAGAACGAGCATCTGCGGGACAAAGCCGAGAACCGCGCCGACACCGGCGACGATGCCGTCAAGGATCAGGCCCTGAAGCCAATCGGCCGCGTTGCACTTTTCAAGCAGATTACCGACCAGAACGGGAACGCCCGGGACCCATACGCCGTAGTCAGCGGGATCAGGCTCGTCAAAGCCGTTTTCTTCAAGGAAGGATACCGCGTCGACATAGGTCATGCCAACGGTCGTTTCTTCATCGGCATTCTCGGGAATGGAATCGTAGTAGGCAGTCATTTCATTGACAGCCAGCGTTTCTTCGTCCTCGACCTCGACGGCAGCCGTAGCGGAGTCGGCCTTGTAGGCCTTCAGCTCGGCAAGCGCCGCATCGGCGTCAAAGTCGTCTGCTTCGACATCGACATCGGGAACAAAGGCATTTACGGCTTCCATCGCCGCAGTGTAATTATCGCTCAATTCGGCGTAGCCGCCGTCAATGCCCAGCAGATGCCAGCCGTCGCCGAACAGTCCGTCGTTTGCCCAGTCAGTTGCCCAGGAACCGACCGTGACCATGGACAGATAATACACAAGGAACATGATGACCATAAAGATCGGCAAGCCGAGCCAGCGGTTCGTAACGATCCGGTCGATCTTATCGGATGTAGAGAGCTTGCCGGCATTATGCTTCTTATAGCAAGCCTTGATAATGGAAGCGATGTAGATGTAGCGCTCGTTGGTGATGATCGATTCGGCATCGTCGTCCATCTCGGCCTCGGCAGCCTTGATATCGTTCTCGATGTGAGACATTGTTTCCTTATCGATCTGCAGGCCCGCAAGGACCTTATCGTCGCGCTCGAAGATCTTGACGGCATACCATCTCTGCTGCTCCTCGGGAAGATTGTGAACGGCAGCTTCCTCAATGTGCGCGATCGCGTGCTCGACGCAGCCGGAGAAGGTGTGCATCGGAACGGTCTTGCCGTTCTTTGCAGCGTCGATAGCGGCCTCGGCAGCCTCCATAACGCCCGTTCCCTTGAGGGCGGAGATCTCAACGATCTTGCAGCCGAGCTGACGGGAAAGCTCTGCGGTGTTGATCTTATCACCGTTCTTGCGGACAATGTCCATCATGTTGATGGCGATAACGACCGGGATGCCCAGCTCGGTAAGCTGTGTGGTCAAGTAGAGGTTGCGCTCCAGATTCGTGCCGTCGATAATGTTCAGAATGGCATCCGGACGTTCCGCGATCAGATAATTTCTTGCGACGACCTCCTCCAAAGTGTACGGAGAAAGCGAATAAATACCGGGAAGGTCGGTGATCGTTACGCCGTCGTGCTTTTTCAGCTTGCCTTCCTTTTTTTCGACCGTGACGCCCGGCCAGTTACCGACGAACTGGTTGGAACCGGTGAGCGCATTGAACAGCGTCGTCTTGCCGCTGTTCGGGTTGCCCGCAAGGGCAATACGAAGATTCATGTCAGAACTCCTCTCTTTCCATTTTGATTAGCGTCCGCTAACCGTTGAACTAAAAACATGGGGAACCACTCCCCCTTATGTACGCTGATTATTTTACCTCGACCATTTCCGCGTCCGCTTTTCTGAGCGATAACTCATAGCCGCGGACCGTGACCTCAACGGGATCGCCGAGCGGCGCGACCTTACGGACGTAGACCTCGACGCCTTTTGTCAGGCCCATGTCCATAATGCGGCGCTTGACCGCGCCCTCTCCGTGGAGCTTAACGACCTGGACCGTCTCGCCGATTTTAACGTCTCTGAGCGTTTTCATTCCTGTTCCTCCTTTATTCTACGATCTATGAGAAGCACGTCCGTGCCATCATACCATGATCTTGCGCGCCATTTCTTCGCTGATGGCGACGCGGGATTCTTTCACATTGACGATCACATTGCCTGACAGCGTGTTGACGATCGTCACGCTGCCGCCGACGACAAAGCCGAGATTCTCAAGGTGCTGTCTGACCTCCTGACTCCCGCCGACATGTTTGATCGTGTTCTCTTCACCGACACTCGCAAGTGACAACGGCATCATATTGATCCCCTCGATTCAAGAAGCAATTAGCGGCCGCTAACCAGCGGCCCAAAAAGACGGTTAGCTTTTGCTAACCTTTGACTGTAGAATACACGACGCAGGCATTTTTGTCAAGCACTTTTTTCAAAAAAATACCGAATAACGGCAATTTCGTCGTAGCGCCCAACCAGTTAGCTTATGCTAACATGTGCCTTATGCAATCTGCACAGAGCAACGTCGATGTGTTCTGTTAGAATATTTTTTCTTTTTCCGAGAAAAGAATTTTTGAAAGTCGTACCGATATCGCTTGAATTGTTCCTATTTGTATGATAAGATTATTCAAAATATTCCCAACGCACGGCGAATCTGTTATGTGCTTCATTCTCCGAGCATACGCCGCTCTCCTTCCGACTTTCTTCGGGCCGAGCGGTCGAAAAAGGCCGAACCCCGCGCCGGGAAAAGGAGGTCCCCCATGCACCTGCAAGAATCGGGCGAAATGTATCTCGAAACGATCGGCATTCTGTCAAAACGCGGTCCTGTCCGTTCTTTGGACATTGCCGAATACATGAATTATTCCAAGCCAAGCATCAGCCGTGCCGTCGGGCTTTTGAAAACCGGCGGCTATATTCTGGTGGACAAGGACGGCTATATCACGCTGACCGATTCCGGCCGCGAGATTGCAGACAAGATCTACGAGCGGCACACACTTCTCAGTGCTTTTCTTGTTCAGCTCGGTGTCGATCCCGAGGTCGCCGCCGAGGACGCCTGCAAAATGGAGCATGTCATCAGCGACGAGTCCTTCCACGCCATCAAGGCACATGCCGCAAAGGGCATGAAGAACGCCACATAAACCTGCATAAAGAGCGAACCGCCCACAGTTTTAAGGCTGCGGGCGGTTTTTCTATGCTCTGGGGTGGTATTTGTTATACACCGTTTTCAGGTTCTGTTTTACGACCTGCGTATAAATCTGGGTGGAGGAAATATCGCTGTGGCCAAGCATTTCCTGCAGGGAATGAAGGTCTGCACCGTTTTCGAGCAGATGCGCCGCGAAGCTGTGCCGCAGTGTGTGCGGCGTAATGTCCTTGCTGATCTGTGCGGTCTGTTGATAGTGCTTGATAATTTTCCAGAAGCCCTGACGGGTCATGCGGTCGCCGCTGATATTGACAAAAAGCGCCTCCTCCTCGGCGGAAGAAACCATCTTCGGACGGATATCCGTCAAATACACGGTCAGCGCGCGGACTGCCGCAGGATAGAGCGGAATAATGCGGAACTTGCCGTTACCCTCGCATTTTACAAAAGAACCGGCAAGACTGACGTCCGAAACCTTCAAGGAGATCATCTCGCTTACCCGCATACCCGTAGCATACAGCGTCTCCAGCATTGCTTTATCGCGGAAGCCCTTCAAGTCCGTGCATTTCGGCTGCTCCAGCAGAAGCTCGACCTCACGTCCGGTCAAGATCTGCGGGAGCTTTTTTTCGGCCTTTTGCTTGGGGATATTCGTCACGGGATTTTCCCGCACCGCGCCTTCGGAAACGCAATAGGCATAAAAGCTTTTCAGCGAAGCGATGCATCTCGCAACGGAGGCAGCGGACTTTCCCTCGTTTGTCAGGTGCTGGGTATAGCGGCAGATGCAGTCGCGATCGCACTGCTCCGGAGTCAATTCCTCCAGCTCGGTAATATAGGCGCTGAACTGGCGGATATCACGCATGTACGAGGCGACCGTGTTCGCCGAGGCGTGCTTGATATTCAGAAGATAGCTCTCATACGCAGAAACAAGATTCGGCATAACACAGGTCCCCCTTTCCATTACGAAATATAGCCCGGAGCCAAAAAGATCGGATAGAGAAGCAATTGAAGCGCAAAAACAAGAAATGTCAAGAATGCGCAAAGCGCAATGGCGTTCGGCCTTGCCTCATAGAGGCAAACACTGCAAAAGCACAGCAGCAGCAAACGCGGCAGAAAGATCCAGAGAATCAGGAGCGCCGACCGGGCACCGAAGCAGCCGCACAGAAGCTGTGCACAAACGCCGCTGAGCAGGCCCAAGCAGAAGAGGCACACGCCGTACAGTCGGACCGACAGGCCGCAGGTGAGAAAGCACGCAAAATAAACAAGCGCGGAAACGGCGGCAGCGCGAACGGAGGTCAGCGCGTTTAAGACATCGGCACGCTCGAGGCTTCGGTTTGCGTCCGAAGAAAGCGGCAGCGCACAGACGCAGCCACAGATCAAAGCCGCCATCAGAAGCAGCAGAAGTCCGTATCTGCGGAAAAAGCGGCGGCTGCATGAGATCATGCGCGCACTCATCGTCAAGCCCACCGAAAAACAACATCTTGTGTTCGGCGGCAAGGCGAATCACAATTTATGTAAAAAATATTATTTATACCAACTTTTCGATTGTCGACTTTGTTACTATAGCTCAAAAATCCTTTAATTTCAATACTTTTTCTGCATTTTGTAAAAATTTGTTGATTATGCACATATATTATGTAAACTTGGTTATGTAAACCACGCAACCGATTATCCGCGTGCTTCGCTATTCGCGGCGCTGGGTTTCCAGATATAGTGGGCAGCATTTTCGTTCCCCCAAAATATTGTGTAATTTCGATTTTGCAAGTTTTCCTGCAATTTGTCAAAAACGATTTAGGCGTATTTTCGCCGTTTTGCGGCACCCAGCAAACTGCCCAAAAGCCCTGCGCCTGACACGCTCAGCATGATCGGCAGGATCCTTCCGTAGCCGATCCCGAAGAACAGCAGATTTCCCACAAGGAGACAGCAGCCGTATCCCAGCGCGGTCAGCATTCCCCAGATCAGCTTCTTCTGCGGAGAACGGATCGCTGCATACAGGCTTGCCGTGAACGCAACGATCCCCGTCAGGATGCACGCCAGCAGCTCGATCTTTTCCTCGCCAATGGCTTCGCTCAGGATCAGCTCCGCACAGCCCAGCGATAGCAGTACCGTCAGCAGCGGCAGCGCGACCGCAAGCTGAATGATAACTCCCCTACCCTTTTTTCGCATTTCGCATTCCTCCATTTCACGCTGTTCCCGATCATTTTTCATCAGAGCTTTTTACGCCCATGGATACGCAAGGCACAGTCGATGTTTCAAAAACAGGCCATCCGCAGTCTGCACCATGGCAGCGACTGTCAAAGCCTCCCCCATGCTCTGATCGGATTTCAGTATAAGCCTATGCCGGACCTTCCGCCGTATTCCGTTTTTTGTGTAAGCGCTCTTATACCAGAATCTGTTAAAAAGCTTGAAAAGCTTTTTATAGCGCCAAGGGCGCGTCAGATTCTGCATGAGACGGCGCAGCGT
>CAKTVW010000017.1 GCA_934630495.1 uncultured Oscillospiraceae bacterium | reverse complement strand
AAAAAGCTTTTCAAGCTTTTTCAGCGTGTCGAAAAACCCTTTTCGGCACGCTGACAGACTGCTAAAAAGTTCGGAAGACAAGCAACTCACGCCCGTCGGCGTACTGAAGTACGGTAGGGCGTGAGTTGCGCAGTAAGTCAAAATCCTTGCGAAGCAAGCATTTTTTTGCATTATATAATTCGAGATATTCTGCTTTTTGAATTAAAACGCAGGAGCTGAAAATCCATAAAAAAGTGAACCGATTTTGACGATTCCGGACTTTCTTGACAGTCTGAAAAAGCTTTTCAAGCTTTTTAACAGATTCTAGTATAAGCCTTATAAAAGAATAACGGGGGAGGGAAGCACCCGTGGAACCGATCCTTTCAAAGTATTTGCACGCAAAGGGGAAAAAGCTCGGCCTGCCGATCGCCGGGACGTTCGAGCTGACGCCACGCTGCAATTTTAACTGTAAAATGTGCTATGTGCATCTGACCGAAGCGGAGCAGAAACGACGCGGAAGAGAGCTGTCCGCCGACGAGTGGCTGACGCTTGCCGAGCAGGCGAAGCATGCCGGGACGGTTTTCCTCCTGCTGACCGGCGGAGAGCCGACGCTGCGCCCCGATTTTCCGCTGATCTACCGCGAAATTCAGAAGATGGGCTTTGTCCTTTCGATCAATTCCAACGGCTATCTTTTGCAGGGGGAGCTGCGGGAGCTTTTGCTCCAAGCGCCGCCGGTGCGCGTCAGCATTTCGCTCTACGGTGCGAACAACGAGGCCTATGAACGGCTGTGCGGCGTCCCGGCCTACGATCGCGTGGTCGAAAACATCCGCGCATTGCGCGAGGCGGGCGTGGACGTACGGGTCACGATGTCGATGACACCCGCCAACTGCGCAGAGCTGTCGGGCGTTCTGCGCGAGGCGGAGCGCGTCGGGGCGAACGCGGTCGCTGTGTCGTATATGTTTCCGCCGCTGCGCGCGCATCCCGAGCGCGTCGGTGAGAACTTCCGCTTTACACCGGAGGAGGCGGGGCGGTTTTCTGCGGAGTTTCAGCGTCTGACGCTGGAACGCGGCGCGTTCTGCCGCCGTGCTGACGCGCTGTGCGCAGGGACCGCCGAACAGGAGGACGACTGCGGCTTATCTGCGGAGGGCGAGGGGATCACCTGCCGCGCGGGCGTGACGTCCTTCTGGATGACATGGGACGGGAGAATGCTGCCGTGCGGGCAGATGCCCGAACCGTCGATTGTGCTGCCTGCCGGCGGCTTTGCCGAGGCATGGGAGCTTTTGCGCGAACGAACGGCGCAGATACGGCTTCCCGCGAAATGCGCGTCGTGCACGGAGCGGAAGGTGTGCCAGGTCTGCGCCGCAAAATGCCGCTGTGAGACGGGGCGCTTCGACGGCGTCCCGGAATATATCTGCCGCATGGGGAAGGCTTATCTCGAGGCCATGCGCGCGGAGCGAATGAAAATAAGGGAGGATAGCAATGAAGATCAAACGTGAGTTTGTACTGCGGGAGATCGCGGGGGACACCCTGCTCGTTCCGACGGGGAAAACGGCGCTGGACATGAACGGGATGCTTACGCTGAACGACGTGGGTGCGGAGATCTGGAAAATGCTGCCGGAGGCGGAGAGCGAAGAGACGATCGTGCAGAAGCTCCTTGCCGAGTACGATGCCCCGGTCGAGACGATCCGCGGCGACGTTTCGGAGTTCCTTGCAAGGCTTCGGGAACTGAAAATTCTGTAAGCGCTGCATTTTTTCTCAAAAATCCGATTTGAACCGGCAAAATTTGATGGAATTTGACAGTTGCCAACAGCGAAAGTATGGTATATAATAAACGTGTGTGAAAAAATATGCGCGGCTCATCCCGCGCAGAAAACTGGAGGAATCTACAATGTCTGTAAAAGTTGCTATCAATGGTTTTGGCCGTATCGGTCGTCTGGCATTCCGTCAGATGTTCGGCGCAGAGGGCTACGAGGTCGTTGCCATCAACGATCTGACCTCCGCTAAGATGCTGGCGCATCTGCTGAAGTACGACTCCACGCAGGGCAACTACGTTGCTATGGGTCACACGGTCGACTTCAACGAGGGCGAAGGCGAAGACAATTACATCGTTGTCGACGGCAAGAAGATCGTTATTTACAAGATGCCCAACGCTGCCGAGCTGCCCTGGGGCAAGCTGGGTGTCGACGTCGTTCTCGAGTGCACCGGCTTCTATACCAGCAAGGCAAAGGCACAGGCTCATATTGATGCCGGCGCTAAGAAGGTCGTTATCTCCGCTCCTGCCGGAAACGATCTGCCGACCATCGTTTATAACGTCAACCACGAGACGCTGACCAAGGAAGACAACATCATCTCCGCCGCTTCCTGCACCACCAACTGCCTCGCTCCGATGGCAAAGGCCCTGAACGACCTTGCTCCCATCGAGTCCGGCATCATGTGCACCATCCATGCCTACACCGGCGACCAGATGATCCTCGACGGCCCGCAGCGTAAGGGCGACCTCCGCCGCAGCCGTGCAGGCGCTGTCAACATCGTCCCGAACTCCACCGGCGCTGCCAAGGCGATCGGCCTCGTTATCCCCGAGCTGAACGGCAAGCTCATCGGCGCTGCACAGCGTGTCCCGACTCCCACCGGCTCCACCACCATCCTGAACGCGATCGTCAAGGGCACTGTCTCCGTCGACGAGATCAACGCGCAGATGAAGAAGGAAGCCACCGAGTCCTTCGGCTACAATGAAGATCAGATCGTTTCTTCCGATGTTATCGGTATGCGCTTCGGCTCCCTGTTCGATGCTACGCAGACCATGGCGATCAACCTTGACAACGGCACGACGCAGGTCCAGGTCGTTTCTTGGTACGACAACGAGAACTCCTACGTTTCTCAGATGGTCCGCACCATCAAGCACTTCTCCAACCTGCTGTAATTCAAGACTTGTATTAAAAGGGGCCTCCTGCGGAGTATTCCGCAGGAGGCCTTTTGTTCTGTGAAGCTGCGCCGAAAGCCGATTATTAACGGCTTTCATCAAGAAAGTACATCAGCTCTGCTTCGCCTTTGCCTTCAGGCGTGTGATCTCGCGTCGGATCTTGTCGGCGCTTTCGCCTTCCGTAAAGCCCCATTCGTTTCGGAACAGCTCCAGCTCCTCCTCATAGGCGGCGATCGCGCCTTCATAATTCTTCTGGATGATATAGATCTGGGCGATCGATTCGTAGGAATCCGCATAGCGCGGCTTTTCCTGCTGTGTCAGTGCTCTGCGGTAGTAGGCGATCGCCGTGTCATACTCCTGACGCTCTGCGGCAAGGTCGCCCAGCGAGAGACTGACCATCCAGTCATCGGCGTACTGCTGTTCCATTTCCGAGAGGCAGCGCTCCGCTTCCTCGAAGCGGCCGGCGGCCCGCAGAAGGATACCGCGATAGAGCGGAACGCGGAACGAATGATCGACCTTTGCCATTTTTTCAAGATAGGCTTCCGCCTCGCTGAGCCGATGGTCCGCGATCAGATTGTCTAGCATCCAGAGATAGCCGCGCGGATAGTCGGGATGCTTTTTCAGAAATTCCTCATAATATTCGATCAGCTTGTAGCGGTTGCGCCCGCACCAGTCGGGCATCGCGCCGCCCATCGCCTCGCATAGCTCGCTGTGTGCGTCCTTTTCCTCGGGACCGACGGCGAGCGATTTTTTCGCGTATTCGGCCGCAAGCAGTCGGTGCTGCTGAGCCTGATGATTGTGAAGCTGTGCCAGCAGACAGTAACAGCGGTCGGCACGATAGCCCGATTCGGCCTTGGCGGCGAGAAAGCGCACGGCGCGCTCCAGCTCCCCCGGAGACAGCAGTCTGCTGTCCCAGACCATATTCTGAATGCGTTCCAGCTCGTTTTCATCCGTCAGACAGAACAGCTCGTCGACGGTCACGCCGAAATAGATCGCGATCTGCGGTAAAAGCTGGATGTCGGGCGTGGTCATGTCACACTCCCATTTGGAGATGGCCTGCGGCGTAACGGACAGCTCGGCGGCAAGCGTCTCCTGCGTGATCCCTCTTGCCGTGCGAAGCTCCCGGATCTTTTTTCCGATTTCCATAATAAACGCTCCTTTTCATTTTTTGCAGCGCTGACTTCTGCCTATACGATAGCATAGGCAGCGGCAAAAGTACAGCGCCCGGTCAGCGCAAAAATACAACCGCCAGTTGCGTACAGACTGTCAAAAAAGTCCGTAACCGTCAAAATCGGTCGATCTCTTATAAGATTTTGGATTTTGCATCTGAACCGGAAAACAGAATATTTCGAATTTTATAACATAACGAAAAAAATTGCTTGCTTCGCAAGGATTTTGACTTCCTGCGCAGCTCGCGCCCTAGCGTACCTATGTACGCCGACGGGCGCGAGCTGCTTGCCTTCCGAACTTTTTTGCAGTCTGCCAGAGTGCCGAAAAGAATTTTTCGACACGCTGAGCGCAACCGGAGGTTGCGCGGCAGGGAAACGGCCTGTAAAAAAGCGGAGACGCAAAATAAAACAAATGTTCAAATATCGTTTTTATACAAAAACAGGCAGAAAATTCCTGAATTATCTTGCGGAAAATCCAAAAATGTGATTGATTTTTTCTTTTGAAAATAGTATACTGTTGGTGAAGTGGAGCAAAATGGAAGTAAAATGAGCAAAGTGGAGCGAGGTGAGGGAAATGTACGGCCAATATAAGCATACGCTTGACGCCAAGGGAAGGCTGTTTGTTCCCGCCAAGCTGCGCGAAGAGCTGGGGGACGCGTTCTATGTCGCCAAGGCTCCCGATGCCTGTCTGACGGTCTATCCCGAGTCGGAATGGCAGAAGGTGCTCGACCACTGCAACGAGCTTCCGGCCTCCAAGGCCCGCGCCATGCGCTTCTTCTTTGCAAACGTGACCAAGTGCGAACCGGACAAGCAGGGACGCTTCCTGCTGCCCGAATCCTTTCGGACCTATGCGGGGATCGGACAGGAGGCTGTCTTTCTCGGGCAGGCGGGCCGCGCAGAGATCTGGTCGGCAGAGCGCTATGCCGCCGAGGAAGAAAAGTACCTCACGCCGGAGGCCATAGCGGCGGTCATGGGGGAGTTGGGCTTCTGATGGAGTTTTCGCATAGATCCGTTTTGTTGGACGCCTGTATTGAGGCTCTGAATATCAAACCGGACGGGATATACCTTGACGGTACGCTCGGCGGCGCGGGACACTCGCTGGAGATCGTCAAGCGCCTCACGACCGGACGGCTGATCGGTGTGGATCGCGATACGGTGGCGCTTCAGGCGGCGGAAGAACGCCTGAAGGAGTATCGCGACCGGGTCACGACCGTACATTCTAATTTTTCCGAGGTATGCGGTATTCTGAAAACGCTCGGGCTTTCGGGCGTGGACGGAATGCTGTTTGATCTGGGCGTGTCTTCGCCCCAGCTTGACGATGCACAGCGCGGCTTTTCGTATATGGCCGACGCGCCGCTGGATATGCGCATGAATCGGGAGGACTCCCTGACGGCGGCTGAGATCGTCAACACATGGTCCGCCGAAGAGCTGCGTAGAATTTTATATGACTACGGTGAGGAACGCTATGCGCCCCGCATCGCGGCGGCGATCGTGCGCGAACGCGAAAAGCACCCGATCCGAACGACACTTGAGCTTGCCGATTTGATCCGTTCCTCTATGCCTGCTCAGGCGCTTCGGGAAAAGCAGCACCCCGCAAAGCGCAGCTTTCAGGCCATCCGCATTGCCGTGAACGATGAGCTTGGCTCCGTGGAACGGCTGATGCACGACGCGATCTCGTGCCTGAATCCGGGCGGGCGGCTGGCGGTCATCACCTTCCATTCGTTGGAGGACCGCATCGTGAAAAGCGCGATGCAGACCGCAGCGCGCGGCTGCACCTGCCCGCCGGAATTTCCGGTCTGCGTCTGCGGGAAAAAGCCGCAGGTGCGCATTCTTACACGCAAGCCGATCCTTCCGGACGAGAAGGAGCTTGCGGAAAACCCGCGCTCCCGGAGCGCAAAGCTCCGCGTAGCGGAGAAGCTCTGATACGAGGTCTGCGCCGCTGCGGCGGCTTGGAGATAAGCATACGGGCTTCGGCCCGACGTAAAAACCGCAGAGGACGCATTGTCGGTCCGCACCCTTGATGCCCTAACGGAAGGAGGCGCTTTGTATGGCGGGGGAATACCACACGGACGGCTCGGCCGCCTTTGATATCTATGCCGGAAATACCGCCAGACCGCTGCCGAAGCCGAAGCGCCTGCCGGATGTTCCGTCGCGGCAGAAGGCGGCGGCCGCGTCGAAAATTCGATTTCGCCTTTCGCCGCTGACGCTGTTCGGCACGGTGATCTGCCTGCTGATGCTCTTTCTGGTCGTGTTCTGCTATGTCCGTATCTACGAGACGCGCAGTGAAATTGGTGAGCTTCAGGACAGCAAGGCGGCGCTGGAGAGCGAGCAGGCGGCGCTGCAGACGCAGTATGACGACGCGATCGACTTGAAGCAGGTCGAACGCCGCGCGCGTGCGCTGGGAATGCATGAGCCGCGCGAGGAACAGATCGTCCATATAGAGACAAAGACGGCGGACGTTTCGGAGGTATACGTCAAGCCGGAGGAGCCGAATCTGTTCGTTCGTACTTACAACGCGCTGTGCGGCGCGATCCGGGAAGCATTGGAATATTTTTCATAGGCTGAAACATATATATCAATCGGACATGGGCGGCGAAAACCACTTTTGCCGCCCATGTTTTTGGACTAAGGAAGCTTCCGAAGGAGGCTTCCTGAATATGGGAGGCCGCCATGAGACGACGCGACGTCAAAAAACGAACCCCGCGCAAGCTGCGCAGACAGCAGCAGATCACCGATACCTATGTAAGGCGCGTGATCCTTGTGCTGATGGGCGTGCTGGGGGTCGCGGCGTTTGTGGTCTTGGCGGGACAGCTCGTCAAGCTGATGCTGGTGGAGCATGATTATTACGAGGCCCGCGCCATCAGCAATCAGACGCGCAGCACCAGCGTGACGGCCGCGCGCGGAACGATCTACGACCGCAATATGGAGGTGCTTGCGACCTCCACGGGCGTTGAAAATATCTTCCTCGACCCGCTGGAGCTGTATCAGAACAAGGTGGATATCGATTTTCTGGCCGAAAATCTTTCCAAGCTTTTGGACGTTTCCGAGGAATACGTCCGTAAGCAGGCCGCCGATACCGGGATGCGCTATAAGATGCTGAAACGCAAGCAGGAGCAGGCGGTCTGCGACAAGGTCCGGAGCTTTATTTCGGAAAACCACATTGTCGGCGTGCATTTGGAGCAGGATTCTCTGCGATTTTATCCCAACCACGAGACGGCCGCCCAGCTTCTGGGCTTTACCAATACGGACAACGTAGGCTCCGAGGGAATGGAGGCCTACTATAACAGCAGCCTGCAGGGCGTCGCGGGAACGGTCATCACCACGAAGGGCAACCATGAGACGGAGATGCTCTATTCCTACGAAAAATACTATCAGGCAAGCGACGGCGACAGCCTCGTTTCCACCATCGATCTGACGGTGCAGCGAGCGCTGGAAAAGCAGCTTCAGGATGCCGTCGACCGCTACGACGTGCTCAACGGGGCGTTCGGCATCGTAATGGACGCGGACACCGGAGAAATTCTTGCAATGGCGACGCTCGGCTCGTATGACCCGAATCAGTACCTTGAGGTTTTCGACACCGATCTGCGGCAGGAGCTGGACGCGTTGTATCGGCAGGCCTCGGCGCTTCCCGAAAACACCGATGAACGGACGGAGGCCTTTGACGTCTATAATGAGAAGATGGCTGCGGCGCGGCTGAAGCAGTGGCGAAACCGCTGTGTCTCCGACGGCTACGAGCCGGGGTCGACCTTTAAGCTCGTTACGCTTGCGTCAGCGCTGGATTCCGGCGCAGTCACGCTGAATGACAGCTTCTACTGCCGCGGTGCGGAAAAATTCGAGGGACGCTCCCAGATCCTGAACTGCTGGAGGCATCAGGGCCACGGTGCGGAAACGACGGCGCAGGCGCTGCAAAATTCCTGCAATCTGGCCTTTGCGCATATCGGCCTGAAGACCGGCGGCGAAACGCTGTATGAATACTGCAAGGCCTTCGGCCTGATGGAGACGACGGGGATCGATCTTCCCGGCGAGGCGAGCGGTCTTTTCCACAGTCGGGAACGCCTTGCCGACAATGCGGCCTACGGCACAAGCTATCTGATCTCCACCTCCTTCGGCCAGACCGTTAAACCGACGCCGATCCAAGTGGTGCGCGCCGTGGCGGCGATCGTCAACGGCGGATATCTCCTTGAGCCTTACACGGTTTCGCAGGTCCTCGACGCCGAAGGGAACGTTGTGCGGCAGAACGAGCGTACGGTGGTGCGGCAGGTCATTTCCGAGCAGACGTCGGCAACGATGTGCGAGCTGATCGAGTCCGTCGTTACCGAGGGCACGGCCAAAAATGCCCGAGTCGCGGGCTACCGCATCGGCGGCAAGACGGGGACGGCGGAAAAAACCGACCAGCGGGGCGCAAACGGCGAGCTGGTCAAGGATAAGATCGTGTCCTTTGTCGGCATAGCGCCGATGGACGATCCGCGCTATGTGGTGCTTGTGGCGCTCGACACGCCGAATCCCGCGACGGGACAGTATATTTCCGGCGGCGTGATGGCGGCGCCGACCGTCGCGGCTGTATTTGAGGATATCCTGCCGTATCTGGGAGTCGAGCCGGACTACAGCAAGGAAGAAATGTATCAAGTAAATCTTTCCATGCCGGATGTCACGGGCATGAGTGAATATGAGGCATCCGCGCTGTTAAAAGAGAATTATCTGAGCTGCCGCGTGATCGGCAATGGCGGAAAGATCGTCAGCCAGATCCCGGCGGCGGGCAAGGACGTTCCGGGCTATTCGACCGTCTTGCTTTATACCGACGATTCCATGCCGGCGGAGCCTGTCAGCGTGCCTGATCTCAGCGGCATGACGCTGACGGACGCGACAAAGGCGCTGTCCGACCTCGGCCTGTACTTGCAGGCTAAGGGGGCCGACCCGAAGGCGTGGCAGGTGACGGTGACGCATCAGGAGCCTGCGGCGGGAACGGAGCTGGAACGCGGGGAGATCGTCACGGTGCTCTTTGCCGACACAAATGATATGGATTAGGAGCAAGCTATGAAACTGGAAGAGCTGTTGCGGGGCGTGGAAATTCTCGAAGCGAACGCGCCTATGGATATGGAGATCGGCGAGGTGCGTTATTCCTCGCGCGAGGTGGAAAAGGGCGACCTGTTTGTCGCTGTGCCCGGCTTCGCGACCGACGGACACCGCTATATTCCCGACGCGATCGGGAAGGGCGCGGCCGTCGTGCTGTGCGAACGGGAAATGCCGGATAACGCGCCGTGGGTCCGCGTGGCTTCCTGCCGCGAGGCGCTTGCGGCGATCGGGGCCAACCGATACGGGCACCCCGCGCGGAGCATGAAAATGATCGGCGTGACGGGCACGAACGGAAAGACCTCCGTGACCTACCTTGTGAAGGCAATCCTTGAAAATGCGCTGAATGCCAAGGTCGGCCTGATCGGCACGATCTGCAATATGATCGGCGGCGAAAGATTAGAGACCGAACGCACGACGCCGGAGAGCTATGAATTGCAGGGCCTCCTCGCCAAAATGCGGGATGCGGGCTGTACGCATGTTGTGATGGAGGTTTCGTCGCATGCGCTGTTTCTGCATCGCGTCGGCGGGATCGAATATGATGTCGGCGCGTTTACAAATCTTACGGAAGACCATCTGGATTTCCACGGCACGATGGAAAACTACCGAAGGGCCAAGGCGATTCTGTTCCGGAGCTGCCGCCGCGGCGTGTTCAATCTCGACGACCCGACAGCGCCCAAGATGATCGCGGACGCGTCCTGCACGGTCTACACGGTGGGAGAGACGCCCGAAGCGGAGCTTCGTGCCGAGGACGTTCATCTCTTTTCCGACGGGATCGAGGCGCGCATCTGCGAGGGCGCGGAGGCGGCGCCGCTGCATCTCGGCATTCCGGGACGGTTCACCGTCAGCAATGCGCTGGTGGCGCTCGGGATCGCGCGTCAGCTCGGCCTTTCACTCCAAACGGCGGTCGCCGCGCTGGAACCTGCCAAGGGCGTAAAGGGACGCGTTGAGGTCGTACCGACGCCGGGAAAGGAATTTACGGTCCTGATCGACTATGCGCACACGCCGGACGGCTTGGAACAGCTTCTTCGTTCCGTTCGCGATTTTTGCAGCGGGCGGCTGATCGCGGTGTTCGGCTGCGGCGGCGATCGGGAACGCACGAAGCGGCGCTTGATGGGTAGCATTGCCGTCAACAATGCCGACTATGTGATCGTCACCTCGGACAATCCGCGCACGGAGGAGCCGACGGCGATCATTCGGGATATTCTCGAGGGCGTCGAAGGAACGACCACGCCCTATGCCGTCGAGCCTGACCGCAGAAAGGCGATCCGGATGGCCTTGCGTTTTGCGCAAAAAAATGATATAGTAGTGCTCGCCGGAAAAGGACATGAGACCTATCAGATCCTAGGGACGCGGAAAACGCATCTCGACGAACGGGAAGAGGTCGCGCGGGCGTTGGCGGAGACGGAATGAGCCTCGACGCGACGCACCGGGAAGTCCGCTTGCGGCGGTCAAACAAAAGCAGAATCGGAGGAACTCCAATATGACGAATACAGGATTGCTGATGGTGATCGTTTCGATCATCTCGGGCTTTGTGCTTGCGCTGGTCCTCGGGAAATTCCTGATCCCCGCGCTGCGGGCGCTCAAGGCGGGACAGTCTATCCGTGAGGTCGGCCCAAAGTGGCACAACGGCAAGGCGGGGACGCCGACAATGGGCGGCCTGACCTTTATCGGCGCGTCGCTGCTGTGCGCGGCGACGGGATGGTTTGCACTGCGGGAGGGGAACTATTCCCATCTGCTGGTGCTTGCGCTGGCGCTGATGTTCGGCCTGATCGGCTTTTACGACGATTTTATTAAGGTCAAAAAGCATCGCAACCTCGGCCTGACGGGACTGCAAAAGCTGCTTCTGCAGGTCGCGGCGGCAGCAATTTTCCTTGCCGCAATGCATTTCACCGGGGCACTGAAATATGACCTGTACATCCCGTTTGTCAAGGAGCCGGTCGCTTCCGTGCCGCCGGTGCTGTATCTGGCCGTTGCGGTCTTCATCATTGTCGGCTGCGTCAACGCGGTCAACCTGACCGACGGCATCGACGGCCTTGCCACCGGCGTGACCATGCCTGTGATGCTGTTCTTTGTGCTGGTTTCCGTTTCCATGAAACGCGCCGGACTTGCGACCTTCCCGGCCGCGCTGCTCGGCGGCCTCGGCGGCTTCCTGTGCTATAATTTCTATCCCGCGCAGGCATTCATGGGAGACACCGGTTCGCTCTTTTTGGGCGGCGCGGTGGTCGGAATGGCCTTTGCGCTGGATATGCCGCTGGTTTTGCTCCTTGTGGGCTTTATCTACATTATAGAGACGCTTTCCGATATTTTGCAGGTCGGCTACTTTAAGCTGACGCACGGCAAGCGCATCTTCAAAATGGCGCCGATTCATCACCATTTTGAGATGTGCGGCTGGTCGGAAAAGAAGATATGGACGGTATTTGTGCTCGTGACGGTGGGAATGTGCATCGTCGCTTGGTTTGGCGTGCGTATCTGGTTCTGATGCGCGGCGCCCGTTGAGGAAGGAGTCGGCATGACCGCAAAGCAGCAGGTACGAATTGACCGTGTGAAGCAACGACAGACGGGGCTGATGGATCTGCCGTACCTCCTGCTGACGCTGCTGCTGGCGGCCCTGGGGCTTATCATGCTGTACTCCGCAAGCTATGCCCGCGCCTACTATGTGACGGGCAACTCTGCAAGCTACTTTACAAGCCAGCTCGTTTATGTGCTGATGGGCGTCGGCGTGCTTTTTGCGATCAGCCGCGTGCCCTATGCGTGGTATCGCAAGCTGGCGTTTCCGATCCTAGGCGTATCCGTCGCGCTGCTGATGCTGGTTTCGCTGACAAGCGTCGGCTCCAGCGGCGGCGGCGCGGAGCGCTGGATCAATCTGGGCTTTGTCAGCTTTCAGCCCTCCGAGATCGCCAAGTTCGGCGTTATCGTTTCCTTCTCCGCGCTGATGGAAAAATTTCAGGATCGCATGAAGGACTTTGTCCACGGCTTTCTGCCGTTCCTGCTGATCCTCGGAGTTATCGCGGGACTGCTGTATTTGCAGCCGCACATGTCCGCGACCATGATTATTCTGATGCTGGGCTTCGTTATGATGCTCGTCGGCGGCAGCAGCTGGAAATACCTCGGCGCACTGATCGTCGCGGGCGCTGCGCTCGCCGCGATCTATCTGCTGACGCAGGGCTACACCAGCGACCGAATCATGGCGTGGCGCAACCCGGACGCCTATGCTTCCGACGAGGGCTATCAGATCCTTCAGTCGGAATACGCCATCGGCTCGGGCGGGCTGCTGGGGCTTGGCTTCGGCAAGGGGAGACAGAAGTATCTTTACCTGCCGGAGGAGCATAACGACTATATCTTTGCCATTGCCTGCGAGGAATTGGGGTTTGTCGGCGCGATCGGGATATTGCTGCTGTTTTCACTCCTGATCCTGCGCGGCTTCTGGATCGCGATCCATGCAAAGGATCGATTCTCCATGCTGCTGGGCGTCGGACTAACGACGCTGCTGGCAATACAGGTGATACTGAATGTGGCGGTCGTGAGCAATCTGCTGCCGTCGACCGGGATATCGCTCCCGTTTTTCTCCTCCGGCGGGACGGCGGTCATTATGCAGCTTGCCGAATGCGGAATCATGCTGAATATTTCGCGCAGCATCGACTAGCGGGAGGAGCGAGCGCCGCTGCCGTGAAAAACGCGCGGCGACGGAAAGGAATGGTCAGAATATGAAGGTCATTTTTACCTGCGGCGGAACGGGCGGGCATATCAATCCCGCGCTTGCCGTGGCTAAAATACTCCGACAGCGCAAGCCGGACTGCGAGATCCTGTTTGTCGGCGCGACCGACGGTATGGAGACAAAGCTCGTACCGCGTGAGGGCTTTCGGCTGGAGACGGTGACCGTTTCCAATTATCTGCGCAGCATTGCGCCCTCTGCGATCCGGCATAATGCCGAGACGGTCATTACGATCCGGCGCGCACTCAAGCGTGCCGACCAGATCATCCGCGAGTTTCAGCCGGATGTGATCCTCGGAACGGGCGGCTACGCCAGTTATCCGATCCTTCACGAGGGTGTAAAATACGGTGTTCCGACGGCGCTCCACGAGGCCAATGCGGTGCCCGGGCTGGCAACGCGTATGGTCTGCGACAAGGTCGACAGGATTCTCGTCTGCTTCGCGGAGAGCCGCAGCGCGTATAAGCACGCCGATCGGGTCATTCCCGTCGGGATGCCCGTCCGCGAGGAGTTTATTTATACGAAGCGCGAGGATGCGCGCAAGGCGCTCGGTCTCGGAGACGAACCGCTGATCGTTTCGGCGTGGGGCAGCCTCGGGGCGCGGGAAATGAACAAGAAGATCGCGCAGTTCATGAAGCTGGAATGCCAAGAAGACCGCTACCGCCATATCCACGCCACCGGCTCGTTCGGCTGGCGCTGGATGCCGGAATATGTGCGCGAACAGGGCGTGCTTCTTGAGCAGCATCCGCTTGTGACCATGCAGGAATATATTTATAATATGCCGACCGTGATGGCGGCAGCCGATCTCATGATCGGGCGCGCCGGTGCGTCGACCTTGAACGAAATTGCCGCGGCGGGAACGCCGTGTATCATTGTTCCGTCGCCCAACGTGACTAATAACCATCAGGAAAAAAACGCGCGCATTCTGGAGCAGCATGGGGCGGCGGTCGTGCTTCGCGAGAGCGAATGCGACGGGAGCCGCTTGTACGAAATGGCGAAGGAGCTGCTGGAGGACGCGCCGCGCCGCGCAAGGATGCGCTCGGCGCTGCACGATATGGCGGTGCTGGATTCCGCCGAGAGGATCTATCAGATCATTCTTGACTTGGCGAGGACGCGCACCGCGCCGTAAGCAAAGCACACCCGCGCCCGCTTTTGCATAGGATGGGGCAAATTTCCGGCTTGGAGGTTTGCCTATGGGGGCGTATCGAATTATCGGCGGGAGGCCGCTCGACGGCGAGGTTACCATACACGGCGCAAAAAACAGCGTGCTTCCGATCCTAGCGGCGACGCTGCTGACCGCAGATTGCTGTGTGCTACATAACTGCCCGGCAATTTCGGACGTGGATTCCGCAGTTGCGATCCTGTCGCATTTGGGCTGCAAAGCCGAGCGCTGCGGGGAGACGCTGTGCGTCGACACGCGCAGCGCCTCCGGAACAGAAATCCCCGTTTCCATGATGCGGCGGATGAGAGCCGCCGTGATTTTTCTTGGACCGCTGCTGGCGCGTTTTTCGAGGGCAACCGCTTCGCCGCCCGGCGGCTGTGAGCTGGGCGCTCGACCGATCGATCTGCATCTGCGCGGACTGCGCCGGCTGGGTGCGGAGATCGTGCAGGAGGACGATCGGCTGTGTTGCCGTACCTCCGAGCTGCAGGGCGGCACGGTCACGCTTCCGTTTCCGAGCGTCGGCGCAACGGAAAATCTTTTGCTTGCGGCGATGGGCTGCCGCAGGGACGTGATCCTTTGCAACGCGGCGCGTGAGCCGGAGATCGGCGATCTGGTGCGCTTCCTGCGCGGCTGCGGCGCGGATATCGCGGGCGAGGGAACCTCGGTCCTGCGCATCCGCGCGGGAAGAACGCTGCACGGCGCGGAGTTTACGGTCCAGCCCGACCGCATGGAGGCCGCGACTTATTTGGCGGCTGCCGCCGCGACGCGCGGAAGACTGACCCTGCGGAAAACGCGGCCGGAGCACTACCTTGCCGTTACGCGGGTGCTGGAGCGAGGCGGGTGCGCCTTAGAACGGTGTGCCGACGATACGCTGACGATCTCTTGTCGGCGGCTTTGCGCGGCCGGACCGATCCGGACGGGACCCTATGACGGCTTTCCGACCGATGCACAGGCGCCGCTGATGGCGGCGATGGCGACGGCAGAGGGCGTCAGCGTTTTTGAAGAAACGATCTTTTCCGACCGCTTTCGGCATGTGCCCGCCCTGCGCAGTATGGGCGCGCACATCCTGACTACGGAGCGCTATGCCGTGGTGACGGGTGTTCCGAGTCTTTTCGGGGCGGCGGTGAGCGCAACGGACCTGCGCGGCGGTGCGGCGATGGTCATTGCCGCGCTCTGTGCCGAGGGCGAAAGCGTGATCCGGGAGACGGAGCATATTGACCGAGGCTATTCCGACCTTGCAGCGCAGCTTCGTGCCTGCGGGGCGGAGATAAACCATACAGAAGGGCTGTAGGCTGATGGATAATAACAAAAGACAGAGCAAGCGTCCCGTTCGCAATTCCCCGGCGGCGCGGGAAGCACAGCGTCAGCGCCGTGCGCGGGAACGCCGCGAGGACGAGGCCGCTCGCCGCGAACAGCAGGAACGGCGCGCGCGTGCCGAGGAGGCCGCGCAGCGGCGTCGGGAGGCCCGCGATTCCCGTGCGGCGCAGACGGCGCAGCGGCATCGCGAGGAACGGCGGGAACGGGAGCATTTAGACGATCTTCGCCAGCAGCAGAAGCGCAAGGCGAAGCAGCGCAGCCGGACCAAAAAGCGCGTTAGCCCCGAAACATGGAAGCGGCTGGCGATCATGGCCGGCGTTGTAGCGGCGCTGGTGCTCAGCATGGTGATCTTCTTCCGCGTGCGCCATTTGGAGGTGCGCGGCAGCGACTTTTATACGGCGCAGGAGATCATCGACGCTTCAGGTGTCGCCGAGGGCGACAACCTTCTGACTGTCGCGCGCGGTCAGGTCGCGGGGAATATTATGGCGCGGCTGGAATATGTACGCTCCGTGCAGGTGGCGCGGCAGCTTCCCGATACCCTCATTCTGACGGTGACGGAGTATGAGGCGACCTTTGCGGTGCAGGATGCGGCCGAGGACTGGTATCTCGTCACGGCGGGCGGAAAGATCGTCGAGCGCATCGGTGCACAGGCGGCGGAGGGGCATATCAAGATCGCCGATTTCGCGATCGTTGCCCCGGAGCTTGGCGAGACGATGCAGCTTGCCGACGGCGAGGGCCGCCCGCAGAATGTGCAGACACGCCGTGATGCGCTGCTGAAGCTCTTGCAGGAGATCGAGGACGCCGAACTGATCCGGGAGGTAACTTCCGTCAGCGCGGCCTCCACACAGCGTCTTTGCCTGACCTATGACGGACGTTTTACCGTGGAGCTGGGCGGAACGGGCGAGCTTGCCTACAAGCTGGAGCTGCTGAAGTATGTGATGGCGGAGCAGAAGGACAGCGCCAGCGGTGCAATCGACCTTACGCTGAAGCAGGGAAAACAGGCTTACGTCAGCTTGGATTCGCTCGATCGGTAATTATTCTGCAACAATTGTAAATATTTTTCCCAAAAATGAGAAATTCTATTGACCTGAGAATGTTTTCACGTTAAAATAGAATGGTATAAAAGTAAATGAGTAAAACTGTCACTTTTTCAGTATACATAGGAGGAGAGTAACAATGTCCGAAGTTTATGCAGATAAGGTAGTTAATATCAAAGTCATCGGCGTCGGCGGCGCAGGCAATAATGTCGTCAATCGCATGATCTCCAGCCGGATCGGCGGCGTTGAGTTTGTTGTTGTCAACACTGACCGTCAGGACCTGAACAAGTCCAAGTGCGAGAATAAGCTGCAGATCGGCGAGAAGCTGACCGGCGGCATGGGCGCAGGCTCTAAGCCCGAGATCGGCAAGAAGTCCGCAGAGGAGAGCCGCGCGGCCATTTCCAAGATCCTTGAGGGAACGGATATGGTCTTTATTACCGCGGGCATGGGCGGCGGCACCGGTACAGGCGCTGCGCCGATCGTGGCAGACCTTGCGCATGAGGCCGGCATCCTTACCGTGGGCGTCGTAACGAAGCCCTTCCGCTTCGAGGGTGCAAACCGTATGAAGCAGGCCGAGGCCGGTATTGCGGCATTGGCGGATAAGGTCGATTCGCTCATCATTATTCCGAATGACCGCCTGAAGTACGTCACCGATCAAAAGATCACCTTTGCCAATGCGTTCAGCATTGCCGACGATGTTTTGAAGCAGGCCGTTTCTTCCATCTCCGAGCTGGTCGGTTATTCCGAGCGCGTGATCATCAACCTCGACTTTGCCGACGTTTCCTCGATCATGAAGAACGCGGGCCGTGCACACATGGGCGTCGGCATCGCCTCCGGCAAGGACAAGGCCGAACAGGCCGCTATGGCCGCAGTCGCCAGCCCGCTGCTCGAGACCTCGATCAACGGCGCGACCGGTGTCCTTATCAACGTGACCGGCTCTGCCGATCTGGGACTCGACGACGTAGAAGTCGCCGCCAATATCGTTATGGAAGCGGCAAATCCCGAAGCCAATATCATTTTCGGCGCGACGTTCTCCGAGGAATTTGAGGATGAAATGCGCGTAACGGTCATTGCTACGGGCTTTGACGAGAAAAAGAAGCCCGACGGTAAGGGAATTTTCTCCTCGGCGGCAGCCTCCAAGGGCACCGCTGCAAAGGAATCCACCCCCGCGTCCGGCTTCACCTCCGATGTCAATGACATCGATGAAATCTTCAAGATCTTTAATAAGTAATTAGACCGAAAATCGCCTGCCGCATATTCCTGCGGCAGGCGATTTTGCATGTCATGGAACCGCCGGTTGTGTTATTCTGATGCCGCTTCCTTACGAAAAAGTCCCACCCTGCTGTGCGGCAGGGTGGGACTTTCGCTGTCTGCCTGACAGACGATCCAAAGTCTGTAACTAATCGGGGCTTTTTCATACCGCACATTCGATTTTTGTCACTGCTTTTTCTACAATAAACAGTGACAATTTCTGTTTTCATACTTTTCGGGTAAAATACTAGAAAAAAACTCGGAGGTAAATACACGATGGCAGGACGAGTTATTACCGCAAAAATGATTTCCGGATTCAAGGAACATCTTATCTCGAAGGAAAGGAGTGCGGCGACCATCCAAAAGTATATTCGGGATGTAAAGGCATTTATAGCTTATGCGGATAGCCGCGCCGTTACAAAAGAATCCGTAATTGCATATAAGAAATATTTGCAAGAGAACTACGCAGTGCGGAGCGTAAATTCGATGCTTGCAAGCATCAACAGCTTCTTTTCGCTTTTCGGCTGGAACGAATTGAAGGTGAAATCATTGAAGCTTCAGCGGCAGGTTTTCTGTCCCGAAGAAAAAGAGCTGACAAAGGCGGAATACACTCGCCTGTGCCGGACAGCGGAGCGAAAGCATAACGAACGGCTTAACCTAATTTTGCAGACGATATGCGGTACAGGTATCAGGGTCAGCGAACTGCAATATATAACCGTTGAAGCGGCACGGCGTGGGGAAGCGATTGTAAACTGCAAGGCTAAAACCCGATCCGTGTTTATCGTAAAGGAACTAAAACAAAAACTGCTCCGCTATGCAGCAGAGCAAGGAATAAAAAGCGGTATGATTTTTGTGACCCGCACGGGAAAGCCGATAAGCCGTACCAATATCTGGCGGGAGATGAAAGCCTTGTGCGCCGAGGCAAATGTCAATCCGCAAAAAGTGTTTCCGCATAATTTGCGCCACCTGTTTGCCCGTGTGTTTTACAGCATTGAAAAGGATATTGCCAAGTTAGCGGATATTCTCGGGCACAGCAGTATCAATACAACACGAATTTATATCATTTCCACCGGAATCGAACACCGTCAGCGTATGGAAAATATGCGGCTGATTATATAAAAAAGGCCACCGAAATCGGCGGCAGAACACATAATCGGTATTATGTTGTAGTTCGATACAAATAACCAAGAATACGCTATCTAGATAAATCAATTCTACATCATTTTTAAAGAAAAAGCAAGTGTTTTAGCGAGAAAAGTATGATCGTTGAGAGAATTGCCGATTTTTATGCAGTACAAATAAGCCTTTTCAAATGCAAAACTGAAAAGGCTTGGCTTTTTATACGCATTTATTTGATTATGTCGGCTTGCAGCTTGACGATAGGCGATTGTTTTTACGCTGATTAACAACATAATACCGACTATGTTACTAAAATGCTTAACAACGCTTGGCGCGATAATTATAGACTGTAATGCAAATGAAGCGACGATCAACATGCTTGTTTGCAAATAAACACAGCAGTTAATATGGCTAGGAGGAAAAACAATGAAATAGCGGATAATCAGCATTGCTCGCTGCTTAGCACTTCTGGTAGGCTTGATATGTCCCCCAATGATAGATGATAGAAAAGGAGAAATACTAAGATGTTTTGTAGACACTGCGGCAGGGAAATCGCGACGGACAATTCGTTTTGTATGTATTGTGGTGCAAAAATCGACCAAGCAGATGTGAATGCTCCTGTAGAAAATCAGAGTATGCCGTCTGTGTGTCAGTCGGAAGTGGAGCACTGCCGGGTTTGCGGCGCGGAATTGCATGAGGGAGAAAAATTCTGTACTGCTTGCGGTACCAAAAGTGGAGAAGGCGACGCAAAGAAAAGCGAACCTTCGATACCGAACACTGGCGGTACATCACAAAATATGAATTTGCGAAAGAAATCAAAGAAAGGTCTTTTGATTGCTGGAATTGTAACAACGCTTTTCCTGTCCTTTGTTATTGTAACGTTTGTACTTGCGCGAAACAACAATGGGAAAGAACAAGCAAGCGGTGAGTATACAAAGGTGACGGAAGGAATTAAGTACGATACCGCCTACCCCGATGATGTTGTGGTGTGTTCAGGAAATTATATCACCGTTGAGATGGCACAACAGGACTTGCTTGATAAAAGACACGATGATTGCCTTGAATATGGCACGATTATATTTGATAATGTGACATATAACTATTCAAGTGTGGATAGTTTTGACGTAGTGTTCTGGTTCGATATTTCAGTACCCTACCAGTATGGTAACGAAAACTACCGCGCGAAAATCACTTATCACTCCGTTACGGAGTATGGACGCGAGGTACTCCGGCTTTCCAATCTGTATGACAAGATAGATGTTTGGCAAGTAGAGTCAGAATTGACCTGTTTTGGCGCTTGGCAGTACGATGACGGCGAAACGAGGATATGGGTCAATTTTATCCAAAAGGATGATTATGGCTATATTGCAGAGTACAGCGTGGAGTATCAAGCACATTATTTGTATGGCAGTGAAGAGATATCTTATTTCACCGACGGAGAAAACACCATTTTTGGCGATAATGAGTGGGACGGAAATACTGAATATTTAAGCATCGATCTGATTGGGTATGATGATAATTTGGAGAAACTGGATCTTGGTCGCATAGAAGTATATCCATGGGCCGGCCTTTATTGGGACTCGTTGTACGCCTACGGTGGACCATATCTGTTGTCTCAAGACTGAGAGCACTGAGTCGCAGCCATAAGCCTCCATTCCTTAATTGTAAGCGCAAGGGAATACTTTAGCTTCATCAGCTGTACATCCTTTGATTCCATTATAGCGGAGAGGGTAGTATCAATCGAATGTGCGGATAAAAAATCACCGAGGGAAGTCCATAAAGGACTGATCTCGGTGATATTTTGCCTCCGCTTTGCCGCACAGCCCTGCGACCAGCAGGCAGACGCATAAGCATAGGGCCATATTAAAGATCCACCGTTTCATTTCGTGTCCTCCTCTTTTTCTTTATGCGCCTTTATGACACACAGCCCTTGTGCCGGGTGACACAAGGGCTATCTGCTTCAGTTCTTTTCGTCGGATGCGGTTCCTGCGGTATCGGACGGCTGCTCTGCGGGTGCGGCCTCGGGCTGAGCTGCGGCCTCTGCGGCGGGCTGCTCGGAGTGCGCCCAGTCGTCCGCCTTTTCGATACCGACCTTGGCGGTGCGGACAAGCGATTTGCCGAGGCCCTGGAATGCATGACCCAGCGCCTTACCGGTTTGTTTCCAATCTTCCTTTAATGCCATTTTTGCGTGCCTCCTCTCGGTGCTCTTTTATTCAGTATATCGAATCGGCGGCGGTTTGTCAATCCAATTCGGCCGCCTTTTCGGGGCAAAAAAGTCGATTCAAAGGGTGAGATCGCCGCACACTTTCGCCCCGCCGACATAACATGGAATGAGCGACGTGCTCAATCATTATTATGGAGGTTCATGAATATGTGTAATAACGGTTTCAACAGCTGCTGGTGGATCATTATCCTTATCCTCCTGTTCTCCTGCTGCGGCTGCGGCAACGGCACCAACCTGACGAGCGGCAACGGCTGCGGCTGTGGCTGCGACAACAACTGCGGCTGCGGCTGCTGATCGTCTTCATGCGGCGGAGGGGAGTGATCCCCTCCGCTTTTCAGCCGTCTTACAGCGGCGGGCTTGGGGAAGCCCGCCCTACACACGGAACCGAAATTTTCCGTAGGGCGGGGTGCCCTTAACGCAGCCGTTGGCGACGAAGGAGCCTTACGGATGCGGCATACCCCTTGCGGGTACACCCCGCCGCTTTTTAATGCTTCCCGAGGAATTGATTTTTGCGCACCGCAGAAAAAACGCAAGGCTGGTATTTTTCCGATGTTTATGTTATAATAAACAAAACTTCGGATCAATCGGCATGAACATGGGATCATACGGCGATCCTTTCGATAAAACTGAGGAGGACTTGATATGGAACAAAAGAAACGACCTGGCAGCCGCCTGACGGGAGGGCTATCGCTCGCCCTTGCGCTGGCCGCGATCGTGCTGACGGCGGTGCTGGGCGGCATTGCGGCGGTGCGTTTTGTCCGTGCGGAGCTGACGGAAGCCTTTGTCCGCAGTGCCATGAAAGTGGTGGTTGCCGCAGGCGCGATCTCGCTCGCGGCGCTTGTGCTGGCGGTCGTCACCTTCTGCATGAAAAAACAGAAAAACGGTCCTGCGGTCGCTGGACTGATCTTAGGGCTGCTGATGCTCCTGTGCGTGATCGGCGGGACGTATGCCTATCAGACGGTTTTCGGCTCCGTCAACAGCGACGAGAGCTTCGGCAAGCTCTCCGACAGCGATCTGAACATCATGCAGACCCAGCCGGACGGCAAGATCGACCGTGAGCTTACAACGCCCGAGAGCACGGCCTCGCCGGAGGACATCCAAGACCGGATCGGTCTGGAACAGGTGGAAGGAGAGGTGCTGAACGGGAGCGATCTTCCGGAGGAAGCACAGGAAAAAATGAACGGTGTGAAGCCGATCAACCATTGCTACCTCAAGGACGGTTCGGATCAGATCACCAATTTCCTGCTGTTCGGCATCGATGAGAACGGCTCGTCGGACGCGATCATGGTATTTTCCGTTGACCGGGCGCATCAGAAGATCAAAATGACCTCGCTGGCGCGTGATTCGTACATAATGATCCCCGCGTGGGGGACCTACTCCAAGCTTGCCTATCCGTACAACTGGGGCGGCGCGGAATGGGCGGTGTCCGCCGTCAACTACAACTATTACCTCAATATAAAGGACTATATTGCGGTGAACCTTGACCAGCTCGAACAGATCGTCGATATGGTCGGAGGCATCGACATAGCGCTCTCCGGCGCAGAGCTGAACGCGCTGAGTCGGCACTCGATGCCCTATCAGGACGGCCTGTATCATCTGGACGGCTCGGCGGCGGTCGCCTATGCCCGCATTCGGAGCATCGACAGCGAAGCGCAGCGTACCGGGCGGCAGAGAAAGGTCCTGACGGAAATCCTCAATAAGGTATATCGGATGCCGCTGACCGATTATCCGCAGTTTATTCAGAACTGCCTCGGGATGTGCACGACCTCGCTGGATTCGCAAAGCATTCTGACGATCGCATTGGAGGTTGCGCAAAAGCAATACACGATCGAGCAGTTCGCCGTGATCGATAAGGTCGATTATTGGGGCGGCGTGCTGGGCAAGGAGCAGTATTTTTACTGCGTATATGATCTTGCCCGCGCCAGCGACTACATTTATCGGTTTATCTACGAGGACCTTTATATCTCCGGCTATACCGACCCGAACGGCGCGGAGTAATATGTAATACAGCAAAGACCTGCCGAATATTTGCAAGAGTGCAAATACTCGGCGGGTCTTATATTGCATTCAGACGGCCTATGCGCCGTATTTGTCGCGGATGCGTTGGAGCTTGCTTCCGATGGGCTTGGCCAGCAGCAGCAAAAAGACCACATTCGACACGCAGTAAAGCGCAGTATAACCCGCCGAGCTGACGACCGCCGCAAGGTAGCGGCTGAATACGAAGCTGCCGTCCGCCCAGAGCACAGTCCAAATATCCATCAGCGCGGAGTAGATGATGCCGCTGAGCGCACCGAAAATGCATAGCGTCACGCGGCTGGCGCGGAGCTGCTTGGCAAAGAGCCCCGCAAGCAGACCGACCATGCCCCATGCGAACATCTGAAACGGCGTCCACGGCCCCTGTCCGAAGTAGAAGTTCGACAGCACAGCCGTCAGCGCCCCGGTGAGAAAGCCCGCCTCGCTGCCGAAGTACATCGCCGTGAGAATGACCATGGCCGTCACCGGCTTGAAGCCCGGCAGGACGGCAAACAGAAGCCGACCCAGCACGGAAAGGGCCGTCAGCACTGCGACGAGGACCAGCCGAATGCCGCCGTTCTCTCCGCGCTCAAAGCTGAGAAAGAACGGAACGCAGGCCAGAACCGCCACGGCCAGCGATAAAAAGGCGTACTGCTTGCCGCCGAATACGGTGCTGCCCAGCACCACGACCAGCGGGATGGCCAGAAGCAGCAGACCGTAGGAAATCCATTTTTTCATGGCGTCGCCTCCCGGCACAGCGCGACGACCTCCTCGCACAGCACGGCGTTGGGGAAGACCGCGCGGGCGATGCGGCTTGCGGCGGTGGTGTAAAAGTGATTGCCGGAGAAAAATTCGTTCGGCGCGCCGTCGGCGATGACCTCGCCGTCAAAGAACAGGGCGCAGCGGTCGGCAACGGCGGCGGCAAATTCCACGTCGTGCGTGACCAGAACGATCGTCCTGCCCTCCGCGCGAAGGGCGTGCAGCAGCGTCCGCAGACGCTCCTTGTACTCGGCATCGAGTCCTTTCGTCGGCTCGTCGAGGAGCAGAATTTTCGGGTCGGTCAGCAGAAGCTTGCCGAGCGCACATTTTTGCTGTTCGCCGCCGCTGAGATCGTAGGGATGGCGGTCCAGCAGCGGCGCGATATCCAGCCGCGCGGCCATGGCGTCAATCTTCTCCGCCTGTTCTCCTGCCTTGACACCGTGCGCTTCCAGAAGCTGTCGGTAGTCCTCGCGGACGGTGTCTTTCAGGAATACGGTGCGCGGGTTTTGCGGCAGAAGCGACAGACAGCCGCGATAGAGCGCGCCGTTTTTATAATCCTTCATTTTTTTGCCGAGGACGCGGATGGTGCCGCGATACGGCTTTTCCAGCCCCGCCAGCAGATGCAGCGTCGTGGTCTTGCCTGCGCCGTTGCCGCCGAGCAGAGCGAAAATTTCCCTGCCGCGTACGGCCAGCGACAGCTCGCGCAACACATCCGGCGCGTCCTTTTCATAGCGGAAGCAAAGCCCGTCGGCCTGCAGGACCGGCGGCGTTTCCGGACGCGGACGGACGGGAACGAGCGCACCGGCGCGGCCTGCAAAGTACGTTTCCAGCAGCTCGCGTCCCTCGCGGACGGTCAGCGGGCACGGCGTGTCGGGCACGTCCAGTCCCGCCCAGATACGGCTTGCGCTCGGAAGACCCTGCGCCAGCGGGTGACTGCGCAGGACGCCGCATAGCTCACGCGGTGTGCCGGTCAGGCAGGGCCTGCCGCGCTCCATGACGATCACGCGGTCGGCCACGGGGAATACCTCCTCCAAGCGGTGCTCGGACAGCAGGATCGTCAGACCCAGCTCGCGGTTGAGCTTTTGCAGCGTGGCGATAAAGTCCGCCGCCGCGATGGGGTCGAGCTGACTCGTCGGCTCGTCAAGCAGCAGCAGCTTCGGCTGCATGACCATGACCGATGCCAGATTCAAAAGCTGCTTCTGTCCGCCGGAGAGACGGTCGGTTTCGCTGTGGTACCACGATTGAATGCCGAAATAGCTTGCCATCTCGCCGACGCGACGGCGGATGTCGCCGTTTTTAAGCCCCAGACTTTCCAGCCCGAAGGCAAGCTCGTGCCAGACCTTGTCGGTGACGAGCTGCTCGTCCGGGTCCTGCCGGACAAAGCCGATCTCGGCGGCGCTGCGGCGATCGCTGAGCGTTGAAAGCGGCGCACCGCCGTATAGAATTTCTCCGCTCAATGTGCCGTGCGGCGCAAGCTCCCGCTTCAAAAGCCGCAGGAGCGTCGTCTTTCCGCTGCCGCTCTGCCCGCACAGGACTGTGAAGCTCCCGCGCTCAACGGAAAAATTCAAGCCGTCCAGTGCCGCTTCCTTCCGGTTCGGGTAGGTAAAGCTCAGATTTTTGACTTGCAGAAATTCCATTGCAGTGTCTGCCTCCCTTCGATCAAAAACGGTGCGAAAGCCAGCGCGGCGAAGGCAATATCGCCCGCCAGCGCAAGCGGACGCGTGTCGATGCCGCTCAGCGCGGGGTAGTAGAGGAAACCGCCGTAGCCGCGTGCGCCGACTGTCAGATACACGCCCGCAGTGCAGAGTGTAAAGACCAGAAGCGCGGCGTCATGGCGTGTAAAATGGTAGTTTGCATAGGCAGTGCGGCCCTTCAGGCCATAGCCGCGCGCCTTCATGGAGCGGCTGATCTCAACGGCGTTTTCCAGTGACCAGCCGACAAGACCGGAATAGACCGCCAGCTTTGAGCGGAGACGGTCTAAGTAGCTGTCCGAGGCGTACAGGCCAAGCACCTGCTGCGAACGCTCAAGCTTTTTTGCCTGCCGCCGCAGGAGCGGTACATATCGCAGTGCCATCGACAGGACAAGCGACAGCTTCGGGATCGCCCTGCCGAACAGATACAGCAGCTTTTCGCTCGTCATGATTCGGCTCCAGCATCGGCACCACAGCAGTACCGCCCAGAGCGTCGCGCCCAGACCCGCGCCGTAGGCGATCGCCTCGAGCGTGACGGCGCGGCCGTTGAGGAAGAAAAGAGGCGTCACGCCGTTGTGCGAAAACAGGGGATTCGTGATCGTAACGAGCAGCACCAATGGAAGGTAGAAGGACAGGTCGGACCATTTTTCCTTTGCCGTAGTCATCGTGGCGGAAAAACACAGCCCGCCCGCCAGCGCCAGAAGCACCGTTACGGGGCTTCCGGAAAACATGGCGATCAGCAGCACCGCCGCAAAGTAGGCCAGAAGCGCGGCAGGATGATAGCGTTCAAAAAACCTCATGCCGAAAAGCCCACATCCTCTCCCAACGCGCAGGTATAGACCCACTCGATCACATCTCCGTCCGAAAGCTCGTAAGCCGAGCAGCCGCGATCGGGGAAGGTGCCGTTGACCGTATAGACCCAGCCGGAGGTCGGGCCGCAGGAAAACTCGTACAGGTAGCCAAGTCCCTCCACATAGACGCTGCCGTAGACGGGCGACTGCTGGTATTCAAACGGGATGCGTTCATGCCGCACGGCGCGGTAAAGCACGTCGAACACCGTATCGCCCGGGCGCAGGACGTACTGCGTCGGCGGCAGGATCGCGCCGTCGGCGGGCAGATAGGCAAGCAGGCCGTCTTTAAGCTTGCCGGCGTTTTCCAGCGCCGTGTCGCAGCGGATCGAAAGCGTTACCACCGAGTCGCCGGGCGCGATATCCTCCAGATGCTCGAGGTAAAACTCGTCCACCGACTGGATATCGCAGGTCAGCGCCACGACGGCGATCACGACCACGAACACAAGCAGGAGCAAAAGATTTTTCTTCATAACAGTTTTTACAGTCTTTCCTAAGTAACTTCTGAATGATCCGCCGCAGCGGACGACAAATTCTTTCCTCCGTCCGCCGCCGACTCGACGGCAGGCGGCGGACGTTGCGGAAACGAGGCGAATGAGCCGCTATTTCAAAATGTTTTCGATATAGCGCATCAGGATCGTCGCGACCTCGGCGCGGGTGGCGTTGCCCTGCGGATTGAGACAGAGCCTGCCGCCGTCGCTGCTGCCGCCGATGATCCCCTCGGCGACGGCCCAGCGCAATGCGTCGCTCGCATAGGAACTGACCTTTGACGCGTCGGCAAATCTGCCGAGATCGCCGCGCTTATCCGTATGCAAGCCCAATTTGTTCGTGTAGCGGAAGAGAATGACGGCCATTTGTTCGCGGGTGATCTTTCCGTTCGGGTCGAATCTTCCGCTGCCGACGCCGTTGACGACGCCGTTCTGCGCCGCCCATGCGACCGCGTCGCTGAACCACTGCCCGTCGGGAACGTCGGTAAAGACGTTTGCGCCCTCCTTCGGCTGCCCGGCATAGCGCCAGAGCACCGTGACAAGCATCGCGCGGGTCATTGAACCGTTGGGGTCGAAGGTGTTTTCGCCGACACCGTTCATCAGACCGTTTGCGACGGCGTAATCGACAGCGCCCTTGAACCATGCGCTCGAGGGGATATCCTTAAATTCGATCTGCGGGGTCGGGGGCGTCGGGTCGTCGGGCTTGTAGGCCGGGTCCTTTGCGCCGCAGCGGGTGCAGACGCCGTTTCGGTAGTTGTGGCCGAGCGCGTCGGTATATGCGTCCTGATAGCTTTCTCCGCAAGCGGAGCAGATATGCGTCGTATAGCCGCGCTCCGTGCAGGTCGGCGGCGTGACGGCCTGCGTATAGCGGTGCGTATGGGTCAGGCGCGGGATCTCCGTGTTTTCATTTCGGCGATAGCCGCAGTCGCATTCCTCATGCTTCAGGCCTGCCTCCAGCTCGGTCGCCGCGCGGTCGATCACCCATGTAAATTCATGCGGACGGAAGTCCTCTTCCGCAGCGCCGCAGTAGCCGCAGACGCCGCGATGTCCCGTTTCGTTCGTTTCAACGCTGGTGTAAATGTGCGTTCGGACGCTCAGCTCCGCAATACCGACGGGGGCGTGGAAGACCGTGCCGGGCACGCCGTCCCTGTCCTGATAGAGAATGCCGTTCAGCGTGAGCTGGAAGCTGCTGTCGTCCTTCGTCAGCGGCGCATCGGAGAACGACACATACGCTGTGACATCCCGCGAGGTGCCGTTGGCATAGACCGCCGTCACCGACATACCGGTCGGATCAAATGTCTCTCCGACATGGTACACCGTCTTTTCCGGCGGCGCGGTCACATCCAGCCGCGTCGGAATACTGCCCAGCGCCATCAGGTAACCGGAGTCGTTTTTGAAATAGATCGTTCCGTCTGCGTCGACGATGGGACTGCAAATGGCATACTGCGCCTGTTCGCCGTCCGGCGTGAACAGAACGCGGGCCGTGTCGACGGAAACGGGCTTGCCGTTTATTACGGCTGTTTCCTGCGTCGTCAGCAGCGGCTCGGTCTGACCCGGCCGATCGCACAGAATGCGCAGCTTGCCCGGCGTGTAATTGTCGAAGAAATAGACGTAGACCGTGCCGTCTCCGCCGTCGTAGGCGGTGGTCAGGATGCCGCTTGTCTGCGGGTAGCCCTGCGTGGGGACGCTGTAGGCGACGGACATGGCGGCAAGATCGATCACGGTCAGATTATGCCCGGAATATGCGCCGAACTGCGACGTGCCCGATACGCCGATATAGGCCCTGCCGTTGTAGATCGTGGGCGTGCAGGTGCTCATGGCGGGTTTCGAGGCATCGTCCGCACCGTTGGAAAGGCGGACGGCGCGGAGCCTACCGAAGCGGCCGTCTGCGTCGACGCGAACGCCGTAGAAATAGCCGCCCTTGGTGGTGAAGTACGCGGTCCCGGAAGCGCTGTCGGCGCCGTCGCGTACAAAAGCGACGGAGCTTCTTGCGTCGCCGGTATCGGGCAATGTCAGCTCGTCGAGCAGTGCGCCGGACAGCGGGTCGAAAGAGAGAATCCGACTGTAGCTGCTGAGGCAGCCCGTTTCGCCGTCGTCCGTGGTAATCAGTGCGAAGCGGCCGCAGACATAAGCGCCCGCCCAGTAGAAGCCGCCCTTGGAGGTGTAGTACCACGAGGCAAGCTTCGTTTCATCCGTTCGTGTCGGGTCCTCGTCCGTCACGCTGAGGCAGACGAAGTTTGCCGATTCCGTCTCCTGACGCCAGAAGCCGGTGTAGAGATAACCGTCGTGATAGACGATCGGGCAGTTCGGCTGTCCGCCCAGAGGATCGCGATAGATCCAGAGCGGTTCGAGCGTCGCGGCGTTGAAGGCCTGAATGCAGCCGTCCGACAGTCCGACGAAGACCATACCCTCGGCGTAGGTGGGGGAGTTGATGGCAAAGCTGGATTTGTGATCCATCTGTCCGACATCGAGGACCTTACCGCTGTACTTGTCGATGCGATAGAGCTTATCGGCGGCGTAGGTGTACAGACAGTCGTCGACGAGGATCGGACAGCCGACCGCGTCGGAGGCATAGCCGACGCCGACCTGCGCCGCCCAGTAGAGAACGCTTTCCTCCGCAGTGATCGGCGTCGGCGCGTCGATCACGCCGTTGTTGCACTCGTCCGCGCGGAAGGCGGGCCATTGCGCGTCCAGCTCCTGTAATTTGTTGTTCTCTGCGGCCCTTTCAAGCGTAAAAGCAAGCGTTTCGTCGCCTTCAGGGGCGATATAGCCGGTCTGCTGAACGCCGACGCGGCCTGCGGCGGTCACGGTGATCCGATAGCGGTCGCCGGGGGTCATCGGAAAACGTCCGTCAGCCGCGCGCGAAACGGAGCGCCCGGTCAGCTCGTTGACGATAAAGACCACTGCGTCGGTCGGGTCCGTTTGTATCGTGATATAAGCCGGTGCCGTTTTCTGTATCGTGACCGTATACTCTGCGGGAATTGCGGACGCATCCGCATGGCAGACCGTCAGGCGAAGCGTTTCTACGCTCTGCGTAGGCTCCAGCGGAACGGCGACGGCCTGCAATGCGCTGTGGCTCGTGCCGTTTATCAGGACGGAATAGCCGCCGCTGTTCGGATTGCCCTCGGTCGGGTCGCTGCGGAGCGCACCGTTCAGGGTAAGCTCGCGCGTGCTGTTGACGACGCGGGTGTGGTAGGCGGCAATATCGCGGGAGAAGCTGATCGGCTTTCCCTCCGCGTCCGTCAGCGTCAGCGCCGAGCCGTCGACCGAGAGGGAAAGCTCCCGAAGCGTCAAGCGCCGTATCAGGTGCAGCGTGTAGTCCTGATAGTAGGTCACGCCGCCGCTCTCCCGCCGCAGGCGCAGTGTCAGCGTATTGGAGTTACCGCCGATGGCGAGAAGCTGACTGCAGAGCTTTGCGGTGCCGTTTGGGTCGACGGAGCAGAAAAGCGCCTGCTCCTTTTCTTTGCCGTTCGTGACGGCCTGCGCAGTTTGCGTGTTATAGCGGGCAAAAATGCCGTAGCGGTCGTCGCTGCCGGTCGCCTGCACATATACGGCAGAATTTGCATCGGGCACCGTGACGGTGTATTCATGCGTCGCGGCCTGCGGCGAAGGCGAAACCGCGTAGGCAAAGCCCTTCGCGGGGTTCATGGCGCTGTAGAGGGCGAAATCCGTCAGGCGGCCGCCCGTCTCCGGTGCGGCTATCGGGACGGTCAGTCCCTCCGCTGCGGTAAAGTCGGCGGTCGTGTGGAAATGCGTGTCTTTTGTCGCAATATAGCTGTATTTTTCTCCGGGGATCAGGCGATAGGTCCCGTCTCCGCGCGGCGCGATCTCGCACCCCGCCGCGTTGCGGACGGAGATCGTTGTTTCCGAATCCGGCAGAATCGGCGAAACGGTGACGGCGGCGGCTTTCTTAACGTGCAGCGTGTAGGCCGTCTGCGCGCCGCTTTCGTGCGCCGTGCGGACGGTGATCGTGTCGCCGTCGTGTACGGAAACGGTATTTGCCTGTCGATCGTTGAAGGTGACGGAGTAGCCCTCCGCGTCGAAGGGCACGGCGGTCAGCTCCAGCGTGTCGGAAACGGTGGTCACGGTGTATTCGGTCGTTTGCGGCGCAAAGTCCAGCGGCAGGATCGTCCCGTCGCCCGTGACCGTCAGCGCCGCCAGTGTCGGCCTGCGGTCGATGCGGACGGCGTAGGACTGAATTTGCGTGTTTCCCTCCGTATCGGGATAGCGTGCTTCGAGGGTAAATGACCGACCGTTCATGTCTGCTGTCAGAAGCGAGGGAAGAAGCATCTGCGTGCTCTCCCAGCTTCGGCGGTTGGAGCTGACCGAGCCGTTTCCGTAGTCCTGCCCGTTCTGCCCGATGTAGCAGGCGTAGAGCACGGTCGTTTTTTCGTCCGGGACGCTGCCCATCTGCGCGTTCAGATAGACGGCCGTGCGAAAGTCCTCGACGGCGTAGGAAGCGGCGTTTGTACCCTCGACCGTGCGGGGGTAGGCGTAGTCGCCGCTGCCGGAGGTGTGGTTCAGCGTGACTGCGCCGAACCATTGACCGGTGGGCAGCGTGACGGTTTTAGAAACGTTTTTGTCGACGGTCAGCGTGCCCTCGGTCCGGTTGCAGCCGGCGTCGGAAACGCAGAAGGTATACGTCCCGGCGATGACCTGCGCCTGTGTTCCCTCGACGGCGGTGACGTTGCCGTAGGAATCGGTCAGCGTAAGGCGCTTTGCACCCGACGCGGAAAATGTAACGGAATATTTCGGCCCGGCCAGCAGGGCTTCATAGGCGGAAACGGCGCTGTTCAGCGCGGCAAGCAATGTCACCGCAGTGTCGGCGTCCGCTGTCCGCAGACCGTTCAGCGCACGGTCATAGGCGGCCTTTGCGTCCGGATAGCTTTGCACATGGTCCGTGCGCAGATCAAACGCGCCCAGCGCTGCGGCCAGCGCGGTGACCTCCTTCGGGCAGCCTTCGCGCTCGGAGATCAGGAGCGACGTAACGTCGGCGGCGGGAACGTCGAGCGAGCTGCCGCCGTCGTCATAGAAGATGGTGTAATTTCCGGCGATGCCGTTGATGTCCGTGATGAAGCCGTTTTCCAGCCCGCCGAAGGTCGGCTCGGCGGCCAACAGCACTTCGCGCAGCGTTTGCCCGGATTTATAATTGACGGCGGTCGGGGCAATCAGCGTCCGACCGGAGGTCAGCACCGTCAGAAAGAAGTATCCGTCTCCCGCCGCCGCGCTGAACGGCAGCATGGAGCACAGCAGCGCCGCGCAGAGCAGAACAACCAGAATTTTACGCATTTTTATTCCCTCCTAGTATATACAGCGGATCATGCGGTCCCAAAAACGCTTTCGGCGACGCTGTGTTCGGCAAAGCGCACGGACGGAATCGACATATTGCAGCATCTGTGCCGCCTGCGCGGCGGTGATCTCGTGCCCGCTGAACAGCGCCTCGCGATTGAGGGCCTCCGCCGCCTCGTCGTGCAGAGTCAGCCCTGTTTGCTGCTGCAAATATACCGCGTAGCCGTATAGGCCTGCCGCCGCGTCGCGCGGCGCGGCATTTTGCAGCGCGGCAAGGCGCTTTTTCAGCCGCCGGCGGCGGTAAACCGTTCGCAGTACTGCCGCGATCAACAGAAGCACTGCCGAGAGGACAAGAAGCCACCAACCGGAGCGCGGCGTCCGCTGCGGCGTTTCCCGTTCCTGCGGCTGCTGCTGCACGGGCGGCGGGAGCTGCGGATTTTCGTATTCCTTTTCCGAAGCGACTGCAGATGTATTTTCCTCGTTGTCGATATAGCCCGGCGTGACCTCGAACGGCACCCAGCCGATCCCGTCGAGGTAGTATTCCGCCCAAGCGTGCGCGTGCTGCTCGGTCAAGACGGCGTGCTGTCCCTCCGACAGCAGAGCGGCCTCGTCGGCGGGCAGATAGTAGCCCTCAACGTAGCGCGCCGGTACGCCGCAGTACCGCAGCATCAGCACCGCAGCGGTGGCATAGTGGACGTCGTATCCGCGCCCGCCGCCGTCCAGCAGCCGCGTAAGGAAATCCCCGCTGATGCCGCCGGAGCCTGCCGCTTCATCATAGGTCAGACATGCGTCCAGCGCATCCAAAATCGCACCGCGGATCTCCGGCAGCGTTCGGCCGTTCAGTCGACCGTCCAACATGGTCCCGGCTGCCTGCGCGGCCTCAGAGGTGAGCTGTAAATAGTGCTTTTCCGCAAATTCGCGGTATTGCCGCTCCTGCGACAGATAGAAGGCGGCCGACGGCGCTCCCTGCGCGGCGGAAAGCTCGGTCTGCAATGCGTACCAATCCGGCACACTGCCCGGCAGATATTGAACGACCGCCGTCTCCCGCGTTCCGCGCGTCCGATTGTCGCCGATAACCTCGGGGGAGAGTGTTTCGCTGCCGACAAGCGCGTAGGGAAGGTACTGCTGTGCGGAGCAGGCCGCAAGATTCGTGATCGTCAGGGCAGATGAAGATGTTATGTCAACCGATTCGGCCGCGCTTCCGATGCTGCTCTGGGCGTAAAAGCCGTTTTTGTGCAGCAGATAGAAGCGGTCGGCATCGTCGGCAAGCGTTGAATTTTCAAGCCGCGTCCAGCTTGTGCCGGTATAGCGTTCACCCAGAAAGCCGCGAAGATACAGCTTCTGCGGCGTCTGCATGGCAATATCCAGCGCGGGAGCGGTGCTTTGTGTGCGCGGCGGCAGGTCGCTGAGCTGCCCCTCCGGCAGCGTACAGGTCGCGGTGTCGTATTGCAGATGATGCACGGCGTCGGCAAGCTGCTGCGGCAGAGCGCTTCCGTCCGTATGCAGCAGCGCAAGCGGGGAGAGCAGCAGCGCACAGGCCAGCGGCAGTAAAAAGGCCTTGGGAGAGCGCGCTTTTTCGCGGTACAGCGCCAGCGCGGCCGTACCGGCCGCCGACAGGAGCAGTCCGCTCGGCGCGAAGAAGCCCAAAAGGCATCCCGCCGCGAAGAACGGCCAGCATACGCCGCAGAAGAGAAGTCCTCCCTTCCGAACGCTTCGGCAGGCAAAGGCGGAAAAGAGCACGCAGATCGGCGCGAAGAACCATCCTGTTTTCAATGCCTCGGATGTCTCAAAGGGCAGATAAATACGTCCGGTCAGCTCCGTCAGCCGCAGCAGCAGCGCGTTGGCATATTGCAGCATTCCCGCCGTGATCGGACGGAAAAACACGGCGCAGTATGCGGCAAGCAGCGCCGTGACGGCGACGGACGACCATGAAAATCGCCTTAACGCCGATAAGCCGAAGCAAAGCGGCAGACACGCAAGCGCCCACAGTGAAGCGCCGGGTATCGCCGAGCCAAACAGAAGAACGGCACCCGCAGACAGCAGCACGGCGGCGGGAAGCGCCGCAGGGTCAAGATTCGGCTGCTGTTTCCGCGCGTGTGGCTGCACCGTATAAAAACCGATCGATCGTTTCATGTTCAAAGCTCCAGATGCCGCAGAGCGGCTTCATAATCCTTCGGAGAAAAGCTGACGACAGGCAAAAAAGCTTCCTCTGTTTCCGTGCCGCACAGCAAAACCGTCGTATTTGCTCCGCACAGCTCCTCCAGCGCGGGCGAGATCGCCGCACACAGACAGACGGCCTTTCCGAAGCGCAGCTCTCCCTGTGCCGCCAGAGCCGCCGCCAGCATATCCTCCTGCGGCGGCGCGTCGCGAAGCGTCAGCGCAAGGGTCTCAAAGGGCGTTTCCGAAGCGGCCTCCGCAAAGCGCAGACCGTCTGCGGCCGTCCAGCCGAGGGTGAAGCGCAGGCCCTCCTGCGCCAAGGCCTGACAGACCGAAAACAGCGCCTCCGCCTGCGCGTCGAGCGCTTCGGCAGACCCGCCTTTGTCCCAGAGGATCAGCAGCGAACGGGAGACCGGCTCGCTGCCCTCGCGCACGATCAGCCGATCGAGCTTTCCGGAGAGCTTCCAGTGCAGACGATTCAGCTTGTCGCCGGGCTGATATTCCCGCAGGGCATACGGCTCCGAGAGGTCACTGCCGCGGCGCTCGGGGGCGTCGTCGCTGTCCTCGCTCTGCGACGGATCGATTTGCAGAAAGACCTCCGCCGCAAAGGTATCCGGCAAGACGGTGAGCTGTGCGGCGGCGTCGGTTTTTACGCGGCTGCGGCAAAGTCCCGTCAGCCCGGTCAGCACCGCGCGGCGGAGCCGCACACGTATCTGCCCGCAATGCAGAGCGCGAAAGGAAAATGCGGTCCGTCCCGGCGCGGCGGTAAGGCGGAGCGTGTCCCGTTCGCCCGTCAGTTCGTTTATAAGCTCCAGTGTGCAGTCGACGCACCCGATCGGGAAAAACGTGCTTCCCGCAAGGGTGAGCGTTCCGTGGATCTCGTCGTTTTTCGCCGCCGACGGCGGGAGCGTCAGACGGAGCGTCAGCCGCCGCGCCTGCACCGCGCTGAGGACTCCTGCGGCAAGCAGGAACACGATCAGCGCGGCCAAGCCCGCCAGAGCCGCCGCGCTGCCCGTCCACAGTACGGTCAGCAGCAGCCCGAGAGTCGGCAGCAGCCAGATAAACGCGGTGCCGCGCGGCTTTCCGCGCGTCACGGCGTAAACTCCCGCACGGTCGGGGGGACGGTTTCCTTCAAAATTTCGGAAAGCGCCGATTCCGGCGTGTATTCATGCAGCCGCGCCTTCGCGCTCATCACCAAGCGGTGCGCGCAGACGTCCGGCAGTACCGCCGCCACGTCTTCGGGAACGACGTAGTCGCGCCGATTGAGATAGGCATACGCTTTGGCACAGCGGCAGAGCGCCAAAGCGCCGCGCGGACTGACGCCGAGCTGGACATAGGGGTGCGAACGTGTGCCCTCCGCCAGCCGTGCAACGTAATCATATAGGGGATCGGCGATAAAGACCTGCGACACCTCGTCGATCAACCGCTGCAGCGCGGCAATGTCCGCCACTGCCTGTACGGCGTCGAGCGGGTCGGTATGGTGCCGTTCCTTCATGATGGCAAGCTGCGCGGCGCGGTCGGGGTAGCCCATGCTCAGCCGCACCAGAAAACGGTCAAGCTGGGAAGCGGGCAGACGCTGTGTACCGGCGGAGCCGATGGGGTTCTGGGTCGCCAGAACCACAAACGGCGCGGGCAGCGGGTGCGTTACGCCGTCTACGGTAACGCGCCGCTCCTCCATCGCCTCAAGCAGCGCGGCCTGCGTCCGGCTGGAGGTGCGGTTGATCTCGTCGGCCAGCAGAAGGTTCGTCATGACCGCGCCGGGCTTGTATTCCAGACGGCCGCTCTGCTTGTCGTAGACGGAAAAGCCGAGGATATCCGACGGCAGCGTATCCGGCGTGAACTGGACGCGGCGCGTTTCCAGCCCGAGTGTTCGGGCAAAGGACAGCGCCATGGTCGTTTTGCCGACGCCGGGCACATCGTCCAGAAGGACATGACCCTTTGCAAGGATCGCCATCAGCACGCGGTCGACCACGGCGTCCTTGCCGACGATGACCTTTGTTACCTCGCGGCGGATCTGTTCCGTTAATTCGTACATCATATATAAGTTCCTCCAAAACAGGGAATGACTTCCGCGCCGAAAGCGGTGCGGTCAGGATACTGCGGCAAGGGCAAGCATTGCCTGATCGGTAGCGAGAAGGTTTCCCTCGTTATCCTCCAACGTGTGAGAAAAGCTGCCGTCCTTCTGACGAAAACGTTCCAAAGCGGTCAAGAGTGTCGCTGTGCCGCGCACAAAGCGTGGGTCGCCGGTCGGATCGATGCCGAGAGCCGCCAGCGCCAGCAGGACCTGACTGATGCTTTCGGAGCTGACGGAGCCGTAAGCCGAGAAGGTGCATTCCTCCGTCATTTGCGCGGCAAGCCAGGAAAGCGCGCGGTCGACCGCCTCCGACGCTTCCTTGTTATAATAAGGAGCGAGGGCCTGCAGTGCCATTGCCGTGATATCGACGTCGGGACTGCCAACGGCCAACCCGAAGCCGCCGTCAGACTCCTGCCGCTGCAAAAGCTCCGCAAGAATTGCCTCCCGCGTGTAGCGTGCGTCGCTCGGGACGGCATAATTGCCCGCGTCAAGCACGAGCAGCGCGTAGATCGGACTGTTCAGTCCCTGCGCGTAGAGATCACCGGCGAAGTTGTATGTTCCCTCGGCAATCAGGTCGGCTTTGCCGCCGTCGGGCTTGGTCCCGAAAGCGGTCGGGTCGCCGCCCAGCTCCAAAACGGTCAAGGCGATGCGGTGATATTCCGTCGCCTTGTATTCGCTCAACGTGCCGGTTTCGGCGTAAGCGGCCGTAACATAGCGTTCAAGCGCCGCGAGGTAGGCGTCATAGTCCTCCTGCGCACCGGCCCTGTGCAGCGCGATCGCCATCCAGTCAAAAACCGCGCTGCCCGCCCGAACGGTGTCCGCATCGGCCAGCAGCCCGCTGCCCGCATCGAGCAGCGAATGGATCCCGGCTGCCGCCTGTTCCAGCGGCGTCTGCGCCGTCGGTGCGGCGCAGGAGCAAAGGATCGCAAGACACAGCAGGAACGCTGTGAGAGAGATCGTTTTTTTCATGGTATCACTCCTGTTTCATCCCGTCGAAGCCAATCGAGCTGCGGCCGTGGGATGGTGGTATCCCGCCCTGCGGTATAAACGGAAGCGCCTACAGCGGCGCGGTGCGGGCCTTGCGCCTTGCGGTGCCTGTCGGCGGTTCGGTAGGCGGTTCGGTCGGCGCAGGCCCGGTCGCGGGCAGAATTTCGCGGACGATCTCACCGCATTTTTCGCATTTGCGTTCGATATAACCGTCCTCGGTCTGCGTCGGCTCGACGCGGGCGGTCTCAACGTAGCTGTGCTCCAGCGGGTAGAATGAGCCGTCGCGCCAGATCCCGCAGTAGCCCGAAAGAGAGCCGTACATGCCGCCGGTCGCGCCGTAGCCGTCGATGTCCTTGCCCCAGGCAAGCGTAAAGCGCAGCGTCAGCACGTCGCCGTTATCCAAGCTCCATTCCGAAAGGCCCTTCCCGGGGTAGTAGCCGTTGACATCGTACATCCAGCCTGCGCCCCATGTATAGTCGTGTTCACCGAGGCTGTCCGTGCCGGGAGTTCCCGTCAGGGAAATGCCGTCGCGCAGAATGAGCGTCCAAAGGCGGTCGTCTATTTTGGCACCGTACAGCAGGTCGCCGCGCCAGATGCGCAGAAGGTAGAAGCCGCCGTTTTTCTTCGGCGTGCCGTCGTAATCGACCTGATAATAACCGCATTCCTCCAGCATTTGCAGGAGCGTCTGCGCCGCCGTATCGCCCTGCCTCAGCTCGCAGGTCATGCTGTCGACGATGCCGAGGCCGACGGTGGTGGCGTCGATGCGAACGGTAGCGGTGCCGAGCCGATCGCCGTCGGAGACGGGCTGATAGACCAGCTCGATCGTGCGGAAGGAGGAATTGCCCTCGTCGTCCCATGCCAAGACCGTAACGGTATAAACGCGCTCGTCGCCGCGCTGTGGCGCTTCCAACGTCAGCACATATTCATAGCCCGATACGGCGTTTCCGGTGGGGCCGGTCAAGAGCGCACCGTCGAGACGGACGCTGAGATGGTTGGAATACAGCGACGCTTTGTCCGTTCCCTTTCGGGCGGTGACGACGAGCGTAAAGGTCGAGGTTTTGACGGGCGTGGTCACGCCGTCGCGGTTGGTGTAAATGATCGGAGGCGCGTCGCCCACCTCCGGGTGGTCATCGTCGGCAAGCGCGGCGCGATAGGAGACGTAGAAGGTCGCCGCCTGCCCGTAGCGCTGCCCGTCGCGGTAGAGATAGAGCGTGAACTTATAATTGGTGTTCAGCGTCATGCGGACAGAGAAGTTTCTGCCGTTCGTGGGGGTGAGCAGCGTGCCGTTATTGGCAGAGGAGGAGGTCGGCTTCCAATAGACGCGGAGCGACAGGTCGCCGTCTCCCGCAGCGTAGGCATAAAAGGGCAGTACGCCGTCGGCCAGCTCGTCGGGCGTCCAAACGCGGCTTTCCAGATCGGTCACGATGTGCGGCTCCTCCGGCTCCGGCAGGGGAGCGGGATGCGGATCGTCCGGGTCGGTTATCGGCTCCGTCACTGGTTCGGTCCCCGGCTCGGTTACAGGCTCGGTTATCGGCTCGACGGATGAGTCGGAGGACGGCTGAGGCTCCGTGGCGGGCTGCGTCTCGGATATGCTCTCCGGCTCGGTCGGCGGTTCGGTCGGCTCTGTTTCCTCCTGCGTTACGGAAGGAAGCTCCCGATCCTTCAGCATCTGATCGGGTGTGAGCGGTTCGGTCTGCTCGGCGTCCTGCTGTGTCGGAATACGGCGCTCGGCCTTCAGCAGAGCCGTGACGGCGCCGACCAGCAGTCCGACCAGCAGCAGAACGCACACGCCCCGCACAAGATACCGCTTCATTCGGCCTCCTCCTTTCCGTTTAATTAACGAATATTCGTATGAAAATGAAAAAACAGAACCTGCAACCAGCGTTGCAGCCTCCGTTTTTGCTCAACAGTTGCGCTCCGGCCCCGATCTCCGCGGGCGGGGAGCAGCTTGAAGCAGGTCTTCTGACTTTCGCTTCAACGACGCGTGCGCGGCCTTCTCGGTTTCCCAATGGCGGGCTTTCGCCCTTGGAAGGCATCGGCGCGATCATGGCTTTCGCCGACCGTTCCGACGCTTTCCGAACGCACGGTCTCCGCGATCACAGCGGCGGCACCGTTCGGGTCTTGCACCCGATTCGCTATTCTCCTCCGTATCCCGAACGGATGCGGAGACACTTCAAGCGACTATTCCGTTTTTATGCTGAGATCTGCCGCCGCAGCGGCGCAGACCTCGTATGATTTTGAAGCACACAGCTTCGGAATGCTTCAAGAGGCCTGATCAAAATGAACGATTCGATCAGGTACCGGTATCACGCATACAGTATAACAACCGCCTCGTTGGATGTCAAGGGTATGCGGGCCTTGTCGAACGATTTTTCGGTATATTTGTACGGATTCGTATTGACATTTGGAAGACCTCTCGGTATAATAGAGCCAAATAACTGAATAACGACTCGCAGAGACCGCGCGGCCGTAACGGCAGAGCCGATATGCTCCGTCAGGCGCGCAGGTAAACAAGGGAACGGGGAACGAAGTACCCCGACGGAGGCGCGGCAACGCCTCTCGGATGACCGTCGCTGTGAGCGCTGAGACTGCTGCCCGTCGGCGAAAGCCGGTCATTGGGACATGCTCCTGAGAAGGCAGGACAGCAGCCGCGCGGAGAAGAAAGACATCCGCACAGGCGCAACTCAGAAGACCTACTGGGAGTGATTTACTTTGCCCGAATCGGTTGAGGGGATAGTCAAGCTATCCCTCTTGACCGATTTTATTTTTCTCCTGTTTGGCAGACCGGGTGCCGCCGGTCTGCCAAAAAAACTATCCGTCTTGTATTTTTCGCCTCACGGCGTGGAATAAATTTCATTCAGAAAGGGACAAAACCATGAAACAACGCATTCTGAGTCTGCTCCTGGTGCTGGCTATGGTGCTGTCGATGATTCCTGCGGTGTCTGCCGCAGACTGCGGCATCACCGTGACCGAGCCGAAGCCGGGGCCGATCACGGTGGGCAGTCTTTATTCGCTCCCGCTCACCGAGGTCTTTACCGACCCGAACGGGCACACGCTGACCTATGAACTGACCGAGGACAGCAGCGGCCGTGCCTATATCAAGGACGGCACCCTGTACTTCACTACGCCGAACGTCGGCAGCTACAGCTTTGTCGTGACCGCAAGCTGCCCCGAGGGCGGTGTGGCGACGGCGACCGTCGCGCTGACGGTTGAGGCTTCGGATACCGGCGACGAGAACCAGTACAGCTACGACGAGACCGATCAGAAGGTCGTTCGCGTATACGTTACGATCTCCAACAACGGCGTTCCCATTCGCGGCAGCGACGGCACGGTACTGTCGCATCTGGCGGTGGACGTTCCCTTCTTCCCGCTGGAATACTATGGCCTGAGCGACTTAAACCGCTACCATACGGAAAACGGCAGCGGCAACTATATCGACGGCGTTCTGGTCGAGCGGCCGACGGCGCTGCATCTTTATATTTATCTGCTTGAACGCTACTATCTCGGCATTCCCGAGGAGAAGTGCTGCAAGGGCACCTCGGGACTGCTGGATTATGTCGGCGACGGCAGCGGCGTGTATGACATCTTCGATAATTCTTACGAGGATACGCTTTCCGCCCTGTACATCACCGGCAGCGCGACGTCCATGTACATGCAGAACTTCTGGGGCCACGACGAAAATCTTATGTACTATCGCAACCACGTCTATCCCCTGATGGGGCCGGGCTGGGGCTCGACTGCGGACTATGTGCTGCTGTCTGACGGCGACACGATCGATCTGGGCATGTTCTCCAACTGGAACTTCTGGCAGTCCGGCGCGTTTGCCTGCTTTGACAAGGACGACTATGCGGTCGTACAGGGCGGGCAGGTCGCTTTCCGGACGCAGAAATACGATACCAAATCCGTCGCCGACGGCGGCAGCGAGAAATTCGAGACGATCACCGATCTGAGCGTTTCCCTCTATAATGCGGACTGGAGCATCGCTCCCGGCTACGAAACGCTCGTGAGTGACGCGTCAGATGGCTCTTACATACTTGATACGGCGCGCTTGGAGCCGGGCGTGTACTATCTGCTGGGAATGGATGAAAACATGGGCACCGACGACGCGTGCATTGCGCCCGCTACGGCCAAGCTTGTCGTCAAGTGTCCCGATGGCGAGCACAAATGGAACGACGGCGTCGCCGCGAAGGAAAAGACCTGCACCGAGCCGGGCGAGCTGCTTTACACCTGCACCCGCTGCGGCGAGACCAAGACCGAGGTCGTCCCCGCCGGTCACATCGCCGTTACGGACCCCGCAGTCGAGGCGACCTGTCTCAATGCGGGCAAGACCGAGGGCAGCCACTGCTCCGTCTGCGGCGAAGTCCTCGTCGAACAGAAGGAAATTCCCGCGCTGGGCCATGACTACGACGAAAACGCGGTCTGCAAGCGCTGCGGCACGGTGGGCGGCTATCTCTCCGTCCTCCGCGCGACGACCGCCAACAGAAGCGGCGATTGCGTGCTGCTGCCCGCTTCAGAGGATGCGACGCATGACTTCATTGTCCTCCTGCCCGATACGGCGAACAACATCTATCTCTGGGCGACGCTTTCCGACCTTGCGCCCGACGGTTCCACGATCAAGGCGGAATGGGTCAATCTCTACAGCAATAAAACGCAGTCTACCGCGATCACCTCCGGCAAGACCAGCGGCCAGAGCCTTGCAAATTTCGGCCGCGACGGCAAGACCAATACCGTCACCCTCACCGTCGGTAAGGACGGTCGGACGCAGAATTATACGCTGACCTCCGCCCGAACCCCGACGCTCTCGGCGCTGACGGCGACCGATTCGCATTTCACCGCCGGCTTCACGGCGACGACGCTCGAATACACCGCAGACACTACGGCGGAGACCGTCACCGTCGCCGCGACGCCCTACGGCGAGGACTACACCGTCACCTATAACGGCGCGGATTCCGGCGAGCTTGCGCTGGAGATCGGCGAAAACAGGGTCGAGATCGTCGTTTCCAACGGCGCGTACGAAACGACCTATACGCTGACCATCATCCGCCACGCGACCCGCACGCTCCGCATCTCCGCAACGCCGGAGAGCGCCGTGATCCTGCTCGTTGATAGCTACGGCGACCGCATCTGGCCGGACGACACCGGCGCCTATGCCGTTGCCGACGGCTACACCTACACCTGCACCGCGACGGCCTCCGGCTGCGTCGGCAAGCAGGAGATTCTGACCGTGAACGACGAAACGGAGGACCTGACCTTCGCGCTCGAGCAGGCGGCGGCAAACGAAACGATCGACCCGAACCTCTCGGCGGCATGGCCGAACTTCCGCAACGGCGAAAACCATCTCGGCATCACCGAGGCCCCCACGCCCTACTCTCCCGACGACGCGGAGCTGCTCTGGGCGGCGAAGTACGGCACCGGCTGGGCGGCAGCACCGGGTGCACCGATCCTTGTAGACGGCGATCTCATCACCTACACCGGCAGCACGATCAAGCGGCTGGACATCAACACCGGCAAGGTGCTGGCCGAGGGCACGATGGCCGGCTCGTCGAGCTTCTCCATCAACCCCGCGACCTATGCCGAAGGCATGATCTTCGTCGGCCTCTCCGGCGGTAAGATTCAAGCGTTCAACGCCAAGACGCTGGAATCCCTCTGGGTCTACACCGATCCCATCGGCGGCCAGCCCAACACCTCTCCGACCTATAAGGACGGCTATATCTACGTCGGCTTCTGGAACGGCGAGAGCAAGCCGGGCAACTTCGTCGCGCTCTCCGTCACCGATGAGGACCCGACTCAGACCACCGAAGCCAAGTATGCAAGCTGGAGCTATAGCTGCAACGGCGGCTTCTACTGGGCAGGCGCCTATGTCACCGACAAGTACTGCATCGTCGGCACGGACGACGGCTCCGGCGAGGGAAACTATATCAACACCTCCGCGATGTTGGTCCTCGACCGCACGACCGGCAGGGTGATCGACGCCCATTACGGCTGCAGCGGCGACATCCGATCCAACGTTTCCTACGACCCGGATTCCGACCGCGTGTTCTTCACCTCCAAGGGCGGCTATCTCTACAACGCCAAGATCGACTGGGAGACCGGTACGATCATTGACTTCAAGCAGTTCTCCCTGACTGATGCCGACGGCTACACCTCCGAAGAGAAGCCCGGCGCGATCATGTCCACCTGCACCCCGTCGGTGTTCAACGGCAGAATCTACCTCGGCGTTTCCGGCAACAGAGGCCAGTTCGCCGAGAACGGCGGCCACTGCATCGAGGTCATCGACCTTGACGTCGACACCGGAGAAATGACGCAGGCCTATTCCTACGGCATCGTCGGCTACCCGCAGACCTCCGCGATGGTCACCACGGCCTACGAGGCGGAAACGGGCTATGTTTACATCTATCTGCCTTATAACTATACGCCGGGCGGCATTTCCGTCCTGAAGGACCGGAAGGGACAGACCGAGCCGCTGACGACTACCGATTCCGGCTACAGCGAGGTCTTTACCCCCGTCGGCCCGCTGGCGCAGTACTGCATCTGCTCCACCGTCGCCGACGAATACGGTACGATCTATTACAAGAACGACTCCTGCTACATGATGGCGATCACCTCGAAGATCCTCGGCATCGAGGTCGTCGAGCAGCCCGCGAAGCGCACCTACAACAACGAGGTCTTTGACCCGACCGGCATGAAGGTCGTGGCCAAGCTGGCCAACGGTCTGGAGCGCGACGTGACCGAGTATGTTACTTGGGACACGGCCCCCATCAGCGCCGATGCGACCTCCGTGACCCTGACCTACACCTACGGCTTCGACAACGCAAACTACGGCCTGAAGCATCAGACTGCCGAGATCAAGCTGCTCAAGCAGGCCGAGGTCGAGACTTCAGCGCAGGCCGAGGGCGCTTTCCTCCTGCCTGCGGCAAAGACGACAGTTCTCTCCGACCTCAGCGACCGCTATGGCTACGCCGATCGGATCGACAGCAGCGTCGGCGTGTCTGCGCTGGACGTGCTGATCCGCACGCACGAGCTGATGTTCGGCGAGGACTTCACGCCCGAAACCGCCCAAGCCTATCTCGTCGTTGAAAACGGCATGATAAAGACCATCTTCGGCGTGGAAACGTCCGCCTGCAGCTTTGCCGTGAACGATCTGTACCCTGTTTCCGACAAGACCTCCTCCTACGGCGGCTATGAGGGCTACACGATCGCCGACTGCCCGATCAAGTCCGGTGATTCGGTCAGCTTCTTCCTCTATCGGGATACCGACATGTGGAGCGACCTGTATACATGGTATGAAAAGGACGGCGAGGTCGTCCGCAACATCACCGTTAAGACCGACGATGACTTTACCCTGACCATCCGCGGCTATATGTTCGGTCTGATGGGCTATATGTACAAGGATTACAACGACATCATTGCCGATCAGAATAACACCGTCGCCGTCGAGGAGGGTCAACTTGCACTGGTCGATCCCGAAACCGGCGTTTTGACCGATATCAAGGACGCCGTTACCGACGAGAACGGCACGGTCACGCTGTCGCTGGGCGAGGGCGAGCACATTCTTGCCGTCTACTCCGGCGAGGATGCAATGTTCCCGACCGTCCTGACCTTCCTGCGCGTTACGGCCGAAGGCCACGCGATGACCGAGACCGTCGTCCCGGCCACCTGCGACAAGGAAGGCTATACCGAGCACGCCTGTAAGTACTGCGGCTATAATTACCGCGATACCTTCACCCCTGCCGGTGTGCACGACTACACTGCCGAGGTCACGAAGGAGGCCACCTGCACCGAAACGGGCGTCAGGACCTATACCTGCGCCAACTGCGGCGGCAGCTACACCGAAACGATCGAGAAGCTCCCGCACAGCTACGAGGCGGTCGTGACCGCTCCGACCTGCACCGCTATGGGCTATACCACCTATACCTGTAAAGCTTGCGGCGTCAGCTATATCGACTCCGTTACCGAGGCCAAGGGACATGCCTATGAGGCGGCTGTGACCGCTTCGACCTGCACTGCAGCGGGTTATACGACGCATACCTGCTCCGTCTGCGGCGACAGCTATGTCGATTCCGTTGTCGAGGCAAAGGGCCACGCATACGAAACGAGCGTTACCGCGCCGACTTGTGATACGATGGGCTACACGACCTACACCTGTAAGCTTTGCGGCGACACCTATCGCACGGCGTATACTCCGGCAAAGGACCACACCTACACCGTCGAGGTCACCGTGCAGCCGACCTGCACCGCCGAGGGCGTTAAGACCTTTACCTGTGCCGACTGCGGTAAGAGCTACACCGAGCCTGTCGCGAAGCTTGCGCACAGCTATGAGGCTGTCGAAACTGCGCCGACCTGCACGACCATGGGCTATACGACCTACACCTGCGCTGCCTGCGGCGAGAGCTATCGCGATGACTACACGGATGCGGTCGGCCATGACTGCGAGCAGACGGTCACCGAAGCGACCTGCATCGGCTACGGCTTTACCGTAAACACCTGCAAGAACTGCGATTATACCTTTGTCAGCTCTGTTGTTGCGCCGCTTGGGCATAACGAGGTCGTTGATGCCGCCGTCGAGGCGACCTGTACCGAGCCGGGCAAGACCGAGGGCAAGCACTGCTCCGTCTGCAAGGAAGTTTTCGCTGCGCAGGAGACCGTTCCCGCGAAGGGCCACGCGTTTGAAGGCGGCATCTGCACCGTCTGCGGCGCGAAGGACCCCGATTGGGTGGCGTCGTGGGTCAACCCGTTCCGTGATGTCGCGGAAAGCGACTGGTTCTACGAGGGTGTGAGGTTCGCCGCTCAGCACGAGCTGTTTAACGGCACGTCTGCGGACACATTCTCTCCGAATGCACCTATGACGCGCGGTATGCTCGTCACCGTCCTTTGGAGATTGGACGGCAAGACCGAGGCCGCAAAGACCGGAACGTTTGTTGATGTCTCCGCGAAGGAATACTATGCTGACGCGGTTGCGTGGGCGGCGGAGAACGGCATCGTCAACGGCGTTGACGCGACGCACTTCGCTCCGAACGACGAGGTAACCCGTGAGCAGATCGCCGCCATCCTGTTCCGTTATGCGGAAAAGAAGGGCGTCGATACCACGAAGCGTGCCGACCTCAACGCATTCCCGGATGCGAACAAGGTCAGCGCCTACGCGAAGGACGCACTGGCATGGGCGAATGCGGAAGGCCTCGTCAGGGGCAGCAACGAAAACGGCAAGGACTACCTCGCCCCCGCTGCCAGCGCCACCCGCGCTCAGGTTGCAACCATCCTCGCGCGCTATGCGCAGAATATCGTAAAATAAGGTTCTATAATAAAAGTTGGGGTCAGGCGCAATGCCCAATGTCACTAAGTTAGGAACATTGTTATCAAATGCAACCCCATAATGAAAGAGTGCATTCCGCAAGGGATGC
>CAKTVW010000016.1 GCA_934630495.1 uncultured Oscillospiraceae bacterium | reverse complement strand
AGAATAACCGATACATAGCCGCCGAGGTTTCAAAAAACTTCGGCGGCTGTTTTTATATCCCGGAGGTGATGAAAAATGTGTTATTCTTGCACTTTCCATCGTTTTTACTTTCTCTTCTGTAGTTTTTGCTGCGGAAGAGAGTAGCGCAGAACCCCAAGCAACCTGCACCCATTCGTGGAATGCAGGTTATACGGAATACGTTGAAGGTGCAGGCATAAACGCGACCAGTACAACTTGCCAGCGCCGCAAAGTTACCGCAAAGACTTGCACGAAGTGCGGTCAAACAAAGATTACATATAGCTACACTGGTGCCATGAACCATAGTTGGTACATTAATAACGCTAAATGTGATGGAACATGGCAGACGCACACCTACAAGTGCAGGTATTGTAACACTTATCGCACCGAGACCATAAAGTGTCCTGCTGCTGGACACGGTGGAACGTGTCCGGTTCTTCCCATCTAATTGAACTGTTTTTAATCGCGAAAACGGCCCCTGCCCTCTCCGAGGACAGGGGCCATTTCCCAATAGAAAGGGTGGTTTTGTGCGTATTTTTGTGAAGCTGTTCCGGCACACGCCGGGGTATTCGGCGCTGTTGGTCTGCCTGCTTGCGGTAGGGGTCGCGTTTTCCTCCATCGGCTTTGCTTTTTACCAGTCCGCGAGGCAGCAGCAGGCGGAGATCGATGCGGGGTACACTACGGCAGCGATTCCCTTTAACGAGGAATCACCCGGGTTTATGCCCGTGGAGGATGGGAAATTCAAATGGGAAGCGGTCAGCATGGAGGAGCTGCTTCAGGGTGCGCCGGTGGACTATCGTCTGGATCGGCGGGTTTATCTCGGCGCGGTGGTGGAGGGCATGACCGCATGGACCCCGGCCGCCGATATGCTCAACTATACGGCGGACGCGGACTTCCCCTATGCTGCGTCCGTGTTTGCCGTGCGATGCGACGATGTGCAGACCAGCGAGGATGAAGCTTACGAGGAAATCCGCGACGCGAACGGCGTTTTGACAGAAACCGAAACCATTACCACCAAGAGCTACCGGTATCAGTTCACCGTTTTGGAACCCCTCTATTATATGGATCGGCAGGAGGACATGCCGGAATATGTCGATCCAGCAACAGGCGAGGAACGTGCTGTCGGCTTGCCGCCGGAATCGTTACTGGTCAGTACGGGGATCGCGAACCGCGACGGCTCGCCTCTTTTTGAGGTCGGGAAAACGTATCTGATCCGCGGAGACTGCCCGCTTGAAACCATCGACCCCACGACGGCGCAGTTTTATCTGCAAAACGGCGCAGCCTACTCCGGCGCGGAGGAGGTCACGGAAAACGGGAGCCAGTACGAGGTGATCGCCGAGGACGTGCTGCCGCTCTACACGGAATTTACCGGCAGTGTTGAGGAATTTCTGAACAGCGACGAGGGCGCGTTTTGGCGGGACACCGTCATTCCCGCCGTGGAGCAGAACAGCCACGCCGCAAAGCTGATGCTGACAGACAACGTAAGTAGTCTTTACTGGTTCAACACCGGCGAGGCTTCTATTTTACAGGGCCGCCTTTTTACCGCCGAGGAATACCGAACCGGTCAACCTGTCTGCCTCGTCAGCGCCGGTTATGCCGAGAAAAACGGCCTCTCCGTCGGCGACACCCTGACGATGGACCTCTATCACCCTTATGTCCGCGCCCAGCTCTCCAGCGGCAGCGATATCGACGGCACGCTCGTGCTGATGGACCCCTGCCTGCCCACGAACAGCCTTGACATGAAAGAGGACTATACCATCGTGGGCATTTACACCGCCCCGGCCTCCGCGAGCGGGACCTACGCCTTCCGGCCGGACACCATTTTCGCACCGAAGTCATCCGTCCCCGGCGCGGAGGAATTTGAGGACGCCGGAACTTATATTCCGTTACTGAACTCTGCGATGATTCCCAACGGGACATCGGACAAGCTGAGCGCCTTCTTGGAGGAAAAGGGCTTCGGCGGAAGCCTGCTGTTCTTCGATCAGGGCTATACGGAGGCAAGTGACGCGGTTTCTGCGTTGATGGGTAACGCGCTGCGGCTGTTCGTGGCGGGCGGCGTGTTTTTCGTCATGATTGCGGGGCTGTTCCTGTTCCTCGCCCTACACAAAATGGGGCCGACGATCGTTTCCCTCCGGCGCATGGGCCGGAGCAGCAAGGCGTGCTGGCGCGAAACGCAGGCCGCCATGGTGCCGATGATTCTTGCGGCGGTCGCTCTGGGAACGGCCCTCAGCGTGCTGCTGTTCGAGCGGATCGGGAAGCTGCTGCTTTCGGCACAATTGGAGCTGCCCGTTGGCGCGATTTTAGTTAGCGCAGCGTTAGAATTTGTTGTGTTACTGCTTTTGGAGGGCCTGCTCGTGCGGCGCTCGACAAAGGCAGGCCTGATGCAGCGAAGAAAGCGAGGGAATGGGGCATGAAGCGCTCTTACGCGGGACCGCCGTTCCGCTTGATGTGGAAAACCCTGCTGCGCAGGAGGGGGAGCAGCCTTGCCCTGCTCGCGACGATGCTCATCGTCACATTAGCAAGCATCATTCTGTGCGGCCTGCAAGCCCGGCAGGAGGCTGCCATGGCGGATATGGTGCGCAACACGCAGATTCGCTGTGTCGTGACAAATGCCAGAGGCAGCGGCGTGGACGACTTGGATGTTGGCTCCTTCTATGTGGATATGCTGGTTGGTCTCCGGCATAGCCGCGGCTGCTTCTTGGACGACGAGGTGAAGGATGTGCAGGCGCTGGCCTGTGAGAAGCTGTCGCAGCCGTCCGGTGCAGAAGTCCGGCGAATTTATACGGCCTCCTCCGACCCAGACCTGCTGGCGATCAACGGCGGAGCCGTCGCGTTTTACGACGGCTGGTCCGACACTTGCATGGCGGGACGCGAGGCGGTGTGCCTCGTTACTGAGGACCTGCTTTCGCAAGCGCAAAAGGACGACAGCGGGAAGACGTATCTTACGATCACCCGACGGGACGGAACAGAAACGACGCTTCAGGTGATCGGTACAGTGTCCGGACAGATGTCGCGGCGGGTCTACTGCCCCTTTTATACCAGCCTGCAAAACGGCAGCGACGAGGCCTTTCACCTGACGAGCTGCTCCTTTTCCATTCGAGACAACCGGCGCTTGGAGGAGAGCAAGCAGGCGCTGTACGAATATTTCGCGCACCCAAGCCCCGCCGCTTCCAACAGCTACCTGACGGCGGGCCTGTTGGTGCAGGACGAGATTTATTTGAATTCGCTGAAGGAGCTGCAAGATAACCTGTCGATTTTGCGGGTCATTCTTCCCGCGCTGGTCGTCATCACGGGCTGCGTGGGCTTCCTACCCGCTTATTTGACCAATCGCAGACGGAAAAAGGAGCTTGCCGTCATGCGCTGCATCGGCATCAGGCGCGGCGGCGTTTTCCGTCAGGTCTTTTTTGAGCAGGGTATGCTCGCCGTAAGCGGCTGCGCCATGGGTATCCTCGTGGGAGTACTGCTGCGCGAGGCCTTCTACGCCATCACGTGGGTCATCCTCGCGACCCTCCTGACCATCAACCTCCTCGACGCCGCCCTAGCCGCCTTACAAATCAGCAGCGTAAACGTCATGAAGCTAATGAAAGTGGAGGACTGAGCAATGAACCGCTTGCAAGCCATTGAGGTAGTCTATACCTATCGAAACAAATATCAAACCGTGCATGCTCTGAACGGTGTCAGTGCGGACTTTATGCCGGGGCAAGTGTATGCTATCATTGGAAGCTCTGGTAGTGGCAAGACGACATTTTTATCCCTGCTGGCAGGGCTGGATGTGCCGAGCGGCGGCACGGTTGAGCTGGATGGCGAGGACACGGCGAAAATGGATCGTGATACCTATCGGCTGGAGCACGTTTCGGTCATCTACCAGAATTTCAATTTATTTTCCCATTTGACTGTGTTGGAAAACGCTGCCTATCCGTTATATGTCCGAAAAATAGCGCGAGGAGAAGCGGACAAGCTGGCGAGAGAAAAGCTGGTTGCTGTAGGGTTGAAGGAAGAACAGTTTGGTCGGCTTCCCAATATGCTCTCCGGCGGCGAACAGCAGCGCGTCGCCATTGCGCGGGCGCTGGCGTCGGGTACGGAGCTGATCCTTGCCGACGAGCCGACTGGTAACCTCGACAGCGAAAACAGCCGCAATATCGTCGAAATCCTGCAAAGGCTGGCACACGATGAAGGACGCTGTGTCATCATTGTCACCCACGACCCCACAGTTGCAGAGTCGGCTGACAAAATTCTTCACATGCAGGACGGAAAGCTGCAAACGCAGCCGCCCGAGCAGTAAAATATCCGGAATCGGTAAGCCATAACTCGTTGACGGAGTGCGTAGTGTGCTCCGCCACACACGCACATCGCGAACTTCATGCCTCTTCCTTTTAACGCAGAAACGCCGGTCGGGACTCATGCTGCTGCTCCGCCCCACAAAGAAGGGACACGGGGCACTTTATCTGCGAAAATTTGCAGTCATGACTGCCACAGTTCTGCTGGGCTTTTTACTGATTTGCGGCGTCGATTTGGCAATTGCCGTCCACCTGTTTGGCATCGGCGAGCTGTCCCGCCCAATCCAGTCCGCATACGGATTTCAGGACTGCCTCATTCCGCTGACGGTGCTTGGGTATTTGATGACGTATTTTGCCAGGAAGCTGCTGTGGGGCCTTGCCGTATGTATGCTGTTTTTTACCGTCTGCGGCGTTGTGTCGAACGTTTCCAGCGTGCTGCTGACCGCAGTGGGATTCTTGGCCGCGGCACTGGGAATGGGGATGTCGGGTATTCACCTAAACCACGAGTCCATAGTTTGCGCGGGAATATCAAAAACCTCTTTTGCTCAACACGGTATAATCATAAGAGGTTTTTGAATTTTTGAGTGGACATTAATCAAATATATACGTATCAATTCTATAAGAGAATCCATTCCATTATATCTTGCTTTTAGAAGAAATAAAATCAAGGCAAATAAAGAAGTTTTAAAGCAATATTTAAAAAGGCAACTACAGACGACGAGATAAAGTAATCTGATCTTTCCCATAGTTTGATACGAGGTTGAATTTACTGCTTTTGAGGAGAATTTTCGATTTTAATCCAGAAATGAATTTTGGTACAAATTTACATTGACAAAATTTGAAATACTAAGTATAATTTACTTAAGAGAAATTTATGGAGGTGTGTTATGCCCTATAATGAATTTGAGACGCAAGCGTGGCAGTATTTTGAAATTGCGAAAGAAAAACTGGCAGCAGGGAAAAAGAATGAAGCTCTGTCGAATTTCAATATGGCATACAACATTGCCCAGAAAAACAATATGTATGGTCTCATATCCCAAATTGATGTCTACCTTAGAGAATTAAAGTAAAGATCAATAGAAAACATAGCTGATAACTTTGCTTGAGAAGGGGACTATGCGTTCACAGGCGTATAGCATGATATAAGTGAAAAGATGTATCATTAGGATTTAAAACGAAAATGATACTACGCACATGAGTTCGAATCCATCTATCAAAAATGCGAATCCATCTTTTTCGTGCCCGCTTGACATGAAAAGTACAGAATGGTGTACGCAGAAAACTCCGGTGGATCCGGAGTTTTTTGTCTTTTACCAAGCCGCATTTTCCGAACAAAACAAGCAGCAGGAGGTTTTTGCCATGGGCAGCCTGATGATCCGCAGGGTCGCCGCGTTGGTCACCTGCAACGACCGCGACGAGCTTCTGCGCGATGTCGACATTTACTGTGAAGACGGCCTGATCCGCGCGATCGGACCGTCGCTTGCGCAGACGGCCGACCGCGAGATCGACGGACGGCATCTCTGGTGCTATCCCGGACTTATCAATACGCATCATCACCTTTATCAGCAGTTTTCGCGCAATCTGCCGCAGGTGCAGAATCTGGAGCTGTTCGACTGGCTGCGGACGCTCTACGAGATCTGGAAAAATCTGGATGAGAGAGTCGTGCGCTATTCCGCGCTGACCGGCATGGGCGAACTGATGAAAAACGGCTGCACGACCTGCTTTGACCATCACTACGTCTTTCCGGCCGGCAGCGGCGACCTGATCGGCGCACAGATGTCGGCAGCGCAGGAGCTTGGTATACGAATGGTGTCTTCGCGCGGCAGCATGGACCTGTCCGTCAAGGACGGCGGTCTTCCGCCGGACAGCGTGGTGCAGACCGTCGACGAGATCATGAAGGACAGCGCACGGTTGATTGAGACTTACCATGACGCCTCCTACGGCTCCATGCGGCAGATCGTGCTGGCCCCGTGCTCGCCGTTTTCCGTATCCGGGGAGCTGCTGCGGCAGAGCGCGATCCTTGCGCGGCAGTACGGCGTGCGCCTGCATACCCATCTGGCCGAAACAAGGGACGAGGAGAATTACACGCTTTCGCGCTTCCGTATGCGCCCGCTGGAATACATGGGAAGCCTCGGCTGGCTGGGGCAGGACGTCTGGTATGCGCACGGTATCCATTTTAACGACGAGGAGCTGGACGTTCTGGCGCAGACGGGCACGGGCGTCGCGCACTGTCCGGTGTCAAATATGAAGCTGTCCTCCGGCGTCGCCCGTATTCCCGAAATGCTGGAAAGAGGCGTCAAGGTCGGCCTTGCCGTAGACGGCTCGGCTTCTCAGGACGGCTCAAATCTGCTCGAGGAAATTCGCATCTGCTTCCTGCTGCATCGGCTGCATTCCTCCGCGAAGGCCCCCTCGGGCTACGATGTGCTGAAGCTTGCAACGCGCGGCTCCGCGTCGCTGCTGGGGCGCGTGGACATCGGTTCGCTCGAGGTGGGAAAGTGCGCCGATCTGTTTCTGGTGGATTCGCGGCGGCTGGAGCTGGTCGGCGCGACCTATGACCCCAAGAACGTTTTCGGGACGGTCGGCCTGCGCGCACCCGTGGATTACACCGTTGTGGACGGATGCGTTACCGTTGAGCGCGGTCAGCTTACCGGCATCGACGAACCGACCGTCGCAGAGCAGGCCCGAAGGGTCTGCGAGGAATATATGGGGAATCTCTGAGCGGTTCGCTGCGTCGCTGCCTGTGCGTTCCGAACGGATATCTGCCGAACGGCACGGCGGCAATACCGCAAAAGAGCCGTTTGCAATCGTTTTTTGAAAGGAGAACAAAACCAATCCACAGCATCTCTTACAGTGTAGCACAGCCCTTGGAGAGGGGCTCTAAAAACTACTACTCTATAAATACAAGGAGAATTATCATGAAAAAAACACTCTGTCTGCTGCTTGCACTGGTGCTGACGCTTTCGGCGCTGGGGCTGACCGCCTGCAAAAAGGAGGATGCGTCCGCTGCGCACACCTTTACGCTTGAGGTGACCGACCTCGAGGGAAAGGTGACGAAGCACGAGATCAGCACCGATAAAAAGACCGTCGGAGAGGCGCTGCTGGAGCAGGGCCTTATCAGCGGCGATGAGGGCGATTACGGCCTGTACGTCAAGACCGTGGACGGACTGACGCTGGACTACGAGACTGACGGAAAGTACTGGGCGTTTTACGTCGACGGCGAATATGCCATGGCGGGCGTCGACTCCACCGATATTACCGACGGCAGCACGTACGCCTTCAAACCGGAATGACCGTTCAACACGCTCTCCCGTGAAAAATCGAAGCCCCGGACCGCGCTTTGCGGCCCGGGGCTGTTGTTTGTATGTCAGGCTAATTCGATCATATTGGTATAAAGCTGGTAATAGCGGCCGCACAGGTCGAGAAGATCGTTGTGATTGCCGCGCTCGACGACGCGTCCCTGCTCCAGCACAAGGATCGCGTCGGCATTGCGCACGGTAGACAGCCGATGCGCGATCACGAAGACCGTGCGGCCCTTCATCAGACCGTCCAGCCCGCGCTCGATCAGCTTTTCCGTGCGGGTATCGACGGACGAGGTCGCTTCGTCGAGGATCAGGACCGGCGCTTCGGAGACGGCCGCCCGCGCAATGGCCAGAAGCTGACGCTGTCCCTGCGAGAGATTTGCTCCGTCGGAATAGAGCATGGTGTCGTAGCCGTTGGGAAGGTGGGAAATAAAGTAGTGCGCATTTGCGATCTTGGCGGCGCGGATGCAGTCCTCGTCGGCGGCCTCAAGACGGCCATAGCGGATGTTTTCCATTACCGTTCCTGTGAACAGGTGCGTATCCTGCAGGACCGTGCCGAGCGAACGGCGCAGATCGTCCTTGCGGATGTGACGGACGTCGATGCCGTCATAGGTGATCGTGCCGCCCTGAATGTCATAAAAACGGTTGATAAGATTGGTGATCGTGGTTTTTCCCGCGCCCGTCGAGCCGACAAAGGCGATCTTCTGCCCCGGCTTGGCATAGAGGGAGAGGTCCTTCAGGACGGGCTTTTCCGGGACGTAGGAGAAATCCACGCCGTAAAACCGCACGTCGCCGCGCAGCGGGACGCGTTCACCGTTTTCTTTGACCCAGAAATAGTCGCGGCCGGACCGTTCCAGTGTGACGTCGCCCGCGTCGACCTCGGGCGGCATATCCAGCACGTCAAAGATGCGCTCCGCACCGGCCAGCGCGAGCATGATGGCGTTGAACTGCTCGGAGATCTGACTGACACGCTCGGCAAAATTGCGGATATAGCCGAGGAAGGTGATCAGCACGCCGCCCGCGTTTTCGCCGCTGAGCCAGAGAACGCCGACGGCGCAGGTCAGTGCATAGAAGAAGTGAGACAGATTGTTGAGGATCGGACCGACAATGGAGGTGACGGTCGTGGCCGCCGCAGAGGACTGATAAAAGCTACGGTTGATCGGTTCAAAGTCGGCCATGACCTGCTTTTCATGGGTAAAGACCTTGATATCGCGTTGTCCGGCGATCATTTCCTCGACAAAGCCGTTGACCTCCGCCGCGTCCTTCTGCTGCTGACGGTAGCTGCGGCTGCTCTTTTTGGTGATGAAGCGCACGACGACGATCACGATCGCCGCCAGCACCACCATGAGCGCGAACAGCTTCATCGAGAGTACCAGCATCATGCCGATCGTTCCGAGCAGCGAGGTGACGGAAATGAGCATCTGTGTGATCGAGTGCTGCAAAAGCTCGTTCGTCGCTTCGATGTCGTTGGTAAAATAGCTCATGAGACTGCCGTTTGTATTGGCGTCAAAGTAGCTGATCGGGAGCTTCTGCATCTTGGCGAACATTTCCGTCCGCAGCGCCCGCATGATGACGGTGCTGCATTCCAGCATCAGCCGGTTCAGCAGATAGTTCGTCACCACGCTCAAAAGGTACAGACCCGCAAGGCCGATCAGCAGCGACAGGTATTTTGCGTAGACCTCGCTCGGCGCGATGCCGGTCTGTTTGAGCAGGTTGACCAGGGGCTTCATGCAGTACGAGGCGGCAATGGTCGCGCCCGCGTAGACCAGAATAGAGATCACCGCGCAGATCAGGATCGGACGGCAGTGCTTAAAGTAACGGAACAGGCGCATCAGACTGCCGAAGGGCGTGCGCGCCTTACGGTAGTTGCGTAATTCAACTCTCGGCATGGACGCTCACCTCCTGCTTCATCTGGCTGTCGTAAACGTCGCGGTAGATCTGGCTGCGCGACATCAGCTCGTCATGCGTGCCGATGTCGGAAAGCCGTCCCTCGTCGAGAACGATAATGCGGTCGCAGCTCAGGATCGACGCGATCCGCTGCGCAATAATGACCTTTGTCGTGCCGGGCAGTGACGTGCGCAGTCCCCGGCGGATATGCTCGTCCGTTGCCATGTCGACGGCGCTGGTCGAATCGTCTAAAATCAGAATCTTCGGATGCTTGATGATCGCGCGGGCGATGCGGAGCCGCTGCCGCTGACCGCCGGACAGATTGGCGGCGTTCTGCTCCAGCAGCGTTTCATAGCCGTCGGGGAAACGGTCGATGTACTCGTCGGCGCAGGCAATGGCGCACGCCTCCTTCATTTCCTCCAAGGTCGCTTCGGGGTTGCCCCAGCGCAGGTTCGATGAGATCGTTCCGGAGAACAGCGTGCCGTTCTGCAGCACCATGGAAACGCCGTCGCGGAGATGCTCCAGCGTATAATCTTTCACGTCGCGGCCGCCGACGCGGACGCTGCCGGACATTGCATCGTAGAAGCGGGGGATCAGGCTGACCAGCGTGGACTTGCCCTCGCCCGTGCCGCCGATCACGCCGATCGTCTCGCCGCTTGCGATATGGAAGGAGACGTGCCGCAGATTCAGCTTTTCGGGGTCGCCCGTGTAGCTGAAGCAGACGTCCTCAAAGTCGACGCTGCCGTCCCGCACCTCTGCGTCTGCGCAGGGGCCGTCGGCAATGTCGGCCTGCTCGTCAAAGACCTCGTTGATGCGGCGCATGGACGCCTGCGCGCGCGAAAGCGACATGATGAGCCATGACAGCATGGTCAGCGACGAAACGGCCTGCGTGCCGTAGGAGACCATACTGACCAGCTCGCCCGTCAGAAGTCCCGTCGTGCCGAAGATGATCTCCCGGCCGCCGAACAGCAGCAGGAGGATCGTGCACGTCCACATGATGCCCATTTGGATCGGACCGGTCAGGGTGAACAGGCGCGCCGAGGAGAGCTGTGCTCTGCGAAGCTCCTCGGTCGTGCCGTCGAAGCGGTGGGATTCATAATCGCCCCGGACAAAGGCCTTGACGACGCGGCTGTTGATTAGATTTTCCTGCACGGCGCGGTTCATCTCGTCCATTTTCACCAGCATCTTGCGGAAGCGCGGCTGTCCGACGCGCATCATGATCGCCAGCGTGACCGCCAGCACGGGCAGCGTTCCGACAAAAAACAGCGCCAGATGCGGCGAGATCGTAAAGGCCATGACCGTCGCCAGCACCAGCATGATCGGGCTGCGTGTCAGGCTGCGGATGATCTGGTGCATGGTCGTGCGGACGGTGTTGACATCCGTCGTGGCGCGGGTGATGAGGCTGGGCGTGGAGAATCGGTCGATATTGGAGAAGGAAAAGCCTTGGATCTTTTCCAGCAGCATGGAGCGGAGATTCTTCGCAAAGCCCTGACTCGCAATGGCAGAGCAGCGGGCGCTCAGAAGTCCGCAGGCCATCGACAGGCAGGCGATGAGCACCATGATGCCGCCGACGGTCAGAACGAATTTGTCACGCTGTGCGACCAGCGCATCGGGGAAGAGTCCGCGGAGCATGAAATCCTCCTCGCGGTACAGGCCGCCGTCGACGATGACCGACATCAGCATGGGGATAAAGACCTCCAGCACGACCTCGAGACCGCCGAAAAAGGCCGCCGCCGCAGTCCAGCCGCGGTAGCCTGCCAGACATTTTCCGAGATGACGGAGCGCTTTCGGTTGTTTTTGCTTTTTTTTGATGAGCTTCGACCCCCTCTTTCAGATTTCAAAGCAAAGAAATGGAAAAATATTTAGCTTGAAAGAATATTTTATCAAAGTTCTACGAAATTTGCAAGCCCGAAATGAAAGAAAAACGAAGGGGTCCGTAGGTGCTCACATCTGTGGAGAGTAGAAAAAATTACAAAGGTATGATATAATACTTTTGAATGAACACAAAAAAGACGATAGGAGTGATTACTTGAAAGCATTATTCCGGGACAAACTCAAATCTTATGTTTTGGTGACTGGTTTGGGCCTGCTTGCGGGACTCTCCGTTGTGTTTTTCATTGAATTGCCGGATGATAGTTTCTGGTCGTTTTATTATTGGAGTTCAAGTACATTCGGCTTTTGGATGTTTTCGACTTCGTTGATTGTTTTATTTAGTGAGAACAGAAAATGTGCGGCAATCAATGCGGGAATATACATATTTCTAATGTTCCTTATTACGACCGTACATCAATCCCTTCAACTTTACCGCAGCGGAGCAACGCAGTTACAGTCATTATCCGAACTCATGCTAAATCATATCGGGGGATGGCTGTTATACAGCGTTCCGCCCGCTTTGGTTTGTGCCGCCTTGGGAATTGTCCTATGGTCCGGCAGGAAAAATACGATATGGGGAAAGCTGCTCCGCGCAATGCCTGCGGTATTTTTGTTTGCGGAAATGTCCATTCTATTTTACAGCGTAGTTGCCCGCCACACAAGATTGTTTTCCGCATTAAGCGATCTGGGCTGCCTTTTGGCATATATAATTATTTTTTCAAAACAAATAGGAAATGATAAACAATGATTTCAGCCTGATGCTACATAAAAAACAAATGAAGTCGGGGAGCACTCCCGGTGGTACAGCGTGTCGAAAAAACTTTTCGGCACTGCAACAGGAGACGTTTGCGAGCGCCGCCTGCGGCGGATGCAGCAAGCAAAAATATAATTAAAGGTTAACGGATTTTGACGATTACGGACTTTTTGACAGCCTGAGCGCCCGACAAACCGAAAAAACGGCTTGCCGGGCGCTCAATATTTCATCTCTTATAAATTTTCCGCGCCACTCGGTATGGCCGACGGGCGGTCAGGTCTGTGCCGCACCGTCGACGGAGATCACGGCCCCGGTCACATAGCTTGCCAGATCGCTGGCAAGGAAGAGGAACACGTTGGCGACCTCCTGCGGCTCTCCGATGCGTCCGAGCGGGATCGGCGCCGAGATGCGGTCGACCATCTCCTTCGGGAGCGCGGCGACCATATCCGTTCGGGTGACACCCGGCGCGACGGCATTGACGCGGATGCCCGCTCTGCCAAGCTCCCGCGCAAGGCTTTTTGTCAGGCCGTTGACGGCAAATTTGCTGGTCGGGTAGCCGACGCCGCTCGGCTGGCCGTAGAGACTGACCATCGAGCTGGTGTTGATGATGCAGCCTCGGCCCGCCCTGCGCATCAGCGGCTCGACCGCCTTGCAGCCGTTGAAGACTGCCGTTACGTTCAGGTCCATGATCTTTTTGAAGCTCTCCGGCGTGTACTCGGACAGCGGCTCACGCGCGGAAATACCGGCGTTGTTGACCAGAATGTCCGGCGTGCCCAGCTCCTGTGCGACGCTGTCGACGGCGGCCTTGACCGCCGCAAAGTCGGTCAGATCGGGCCATGCGCCGATCACCTGCCGGTCCGCGTTTTCGCGTTTCAGCTCGGACAGCGCATTTTCCACGGTCTCCCGGCGGCTGCCGAACAGCGCGACCCTCGCTCCGTTTTGCAGGAAGGTGCGGACGATGGCCAGACCGATCCCGCGCGTACCGCCGGTCACGATGGCGACTTTTCCTTTCAGCATGATCTCAACACTCCTTTTATATTCCGCGCTGTTCGAGTGGTCAAACAGCGCGTGGATTCCGTTTTCGGGACGGTGGGAGAGAACGCGGGCGGCGCTATTGCTCCGTGAAGACCGGGCGCTTCGGGTCCGTCGCTTCCTCGGTAGGCTTCGGCGGGGATTCCGGATCAGGCGGAAGATTGTCGCCGAAAAGCTCGCGCCAATAGTCCGTTTCCAAGATCCATTGAGAAACAAGGAATTTATTTGTAAGAATGTTGTTGTAGTATTCGACCGTTTCGGATGGGATCTCCTCGCCGTCCTGGAAGCAGGTCAGCTCTCCGGTCATGGTGTAATAGGAACCGAAATCCGTCAGCCAGCTATGATCGGAGAAAATGATGAGCGGCTCGGCATCGGAGAAAACGTCCTGACCCATATACAGACGGGAATCGAAGTCCAGACCGAACAGATTCGACAGCGTGGGCAGAATGTCCAGCGAGGAGCAGGGACGGTCGACGACCTCGGGCGTCATGCCCTTTTGATAGATGATGCAGGCATTGCGGTAAAGCTCAAAGTGCGTGTCGATATCATGACCGGCCAGCTCGCTCTGCTGTTCGACCGTCAGACCGTAGGGGTAGTGGTCGGCGGTCAGGACGATGACCGTGTCCTCCGCGACGCCCGCCTCCTCCAGCCGCTCGAGCAGAAGCTCCAAGGCACGGTCAAGCTCGATCTGGCAGGCCAAATACGCCTTGACCGGCTCGCTGTAGGGAAGGTCCTCGACCAGCTCGCGGTGCTTCGCCGCCATTTGATTTCCGTCGAAATTATATTCCAGATGGCCGGAAACGGTCATATAGTAGGCGTGGAACGGTTCCTGACCCATATAGTATGCGGTTGTCTGATCGATCATTTCCACATCGGATTCCGGCCACTGATTCGTGATCTCAAGGCCGTTCCCGACGGCCTTGAAGATATAGCCGAGATTCGGATGAGAGCGGTCGCGGTGATAGTAGGTATAGGAATGGTCGTGGAAAGCCCATGCGCTGTAGCCGAGCTTTTTAAGCTGTTGAGCCATGGTCAGAGGCATGGCGTTGTCCGAGCTGTCGGCAAAGCTCCAAGTGCCCGATGCCGGGATCGTTCCCGTCAGCGTTACATACTCGCCGTCCGAGGTGGAAACGCCCCAATAGGCCGTATAGAAATTCGTGAACTGAAGTCCCTGCGTCTGCAGCTTATACAGCGTCGGCGTCAGCTCCGGATCGATGGCCAGATAGGAAAAGCCCTCGGCGACGATCTCGATCAGATTCTTGCCCTTGAACATTCCCGTCTTGTCGTTTTTAAGCGTCGGGGTCTGCTCCTTGAAGTACTGATGAAGCTGCGCCTTTACGGGGTCATCCTCTTCCTCCAGAAGCGCGTCAAAGTCCAGCGGCAGCTCGTTGTATTCCGCCTCCGGCTCCGTTACAGGCTCCTCCGTGGCGGTTGGCTCCGTTTTTTCGGGGACCTCGGAGGAGGGCGAGACGGAGGTGATAAGCTCCGTCGGGCGCTGCGGCTCCTGAATATGACCGCCGGCAAAGCTGAAGATCAGCCGATGAACATCCAGACGGAACGCGGGGATCAGACCGAGCTGAAACGCGCCGCGTGTCAGGTCGTTGGTGTTATGGTAGAGATCGTAGGGCGACATGGGCGACGTGCCGAAGATGGGCAGCGCCGCTACAATGCAGAAATGCAGCGCGATCCCGGCAACGGCAAATATTGTACGCCGATACCAACGGGAGAATACGGGCTTGGCAAAATTTTTTCCGAATACCGACAGCAGCACCGCAGGGAGCAGCATCAGCAGCAGTGCAACGGCCTTGACGCCGATCGCGCGCAGCGTCACACGCCAAAACTCGAGGATCTGCCCGCCGTTTCCGACGGAATATGCGGAATAGTAAAAGTGGAACACATGACTGTAGATGAGCTGCGAGGCAAAGAAGACAAACAGGCCGTAAGCTGAGATCAGCTCCAGAACGCGGTTTGCCTTTTTGGAAAATATATTGCATAAGGTAAACAGCAGCAGCGCGGTCACACCGGAGAACAGTACCAGCGGGACTAAGCCGATGCTCCAAAAGAACTGGGCGGTCTTATAGCGGACGATGATCTCACACCAGCAGATATACAGCCAGAAATAGAGGATCAGCCAGCCGCGCGAGAGTTGCAGTTGTTTGAATCGAGCCATTTTTTGTGCACGAAGTCGAGTTCCGTGCCACCTCCTTTTTATATCTATCACGGCGTCGGGTCCGGCTCCGTTTTTCGGAGAGCGGCCGCGCCTGCTCAAATGGAATCTATATTATACAGAATGGAGCGCTGTTTGTAAAGCGTTTTTTCGCGGCATGGGCGGAAGCCGGGCGGCGCCCGATCTCCGGCGGAGGGCCTGTGGTAAGTTTGTCCAAAGCAGCGCGGCCTCTTTTGTGCATTTGTACAAAAATGTGCATAATGGGTGGACAAGTATTTTGCAATTTGCTATAATCGGACTGAACGGAGAGCAATGCTGCTTTCCGGGAATCTTTGTTCGGCCGCTTTTTCCGTGCGACAGGCCTGTTCGGAGATTCCGCAATTCTATTTTAAAAAGGAGAGTCATCATGAAGAAGCTATCGCGCATTCTGTCCTTCCTGCTGGTGCTGTGCATGATCTTCTCGCTGCTGCCGTCCGTGTACGCAGGAGATGTCACGCAGATCTCTGCGGGAAAAACCGTCATTCTCCATTCGAATGACGTCCACGGCGAGGTTTTGGGCTACGCCTATATAGCCGCGCTGAAAACCAAACTGGAGGCCGCAGGCGCCGACGTTATTCTGGCCGATGCCGGCGACTACAGTCAAGGCGAGACTGCCGTTTCCCTGAGCAAGGGCGCGAACGCCGTCGAGCTGATGAACGCCGCAGGCTACGATGTCGTCGGCCTCGGCAACCATGAGTTCGACTACGGCTTCCCGCAGCTTCAGGAAAACATGAAGAACGCGGACTTCACGGTCCTCTGCTCCGACGTGCTCGACGCCGAGGGCGCTCCCATCTTTGAGGCGAATACCATTGTCGAAAAGGGCGGCGTGAAGATCGGCTTCTTCGGCTTGGAAACGCCCGAGACGCAGACGAAGGCGAATCCCGCGCTGATCAAGGGACTGACCTTCCTGACGGACTCGACCGATACCACGATCTGGCAGAACGCGCAGGCTCAGATCGACGCGCTGAAGGCCGACGGAGCGGACCTCGTCGTCTGCCTGTCCCACCTCGGCGTGGACGCTTCCTCTGAGCCGTACCGTTCCTATGACCTTTACAAAGAGGTCACGGGTCTGGACTTCATCATTGACGCACACTCTCATACGGTCATGGAAAAGGGCGAGAACGACGAGCCCATCCAGTCCACCGGCACGAAGTTTGCCAACATCGGCGTAATCGTCATTGACAACGCCACGAAGAAGATCGAGGAGAACTACCTTGTCAAGACCGGCGAGGACGGCTTCAACGATAAGGACGAGACGGTCCTTGCCAAGGCGCAGGCGATCATCGACGCCATCAACGCCGAGTACGGCCAGAAGTTTGCCACCTCCGAGGTCGAGCTGAACGGCGCAAAGGAGCCGGGCAACCGTACCGAGGAGACCAACAACGGCGACCTTATTACCGACGCGATGGTCTGGTGCCTCACCGAGAAGTATCCCGGCTCCATCACTGAGGTCGACGCAGAAAACGTCGTAGCCGTCACCAACGGCGGCGGCATCCGCGCGGCCGTTAAGGTCGGCGACGTGACGAAGAACGATATCTTCACCGTCCTGCCCTTCGGCAACACCGTCGCGGTCGTCTATGTGACCGGCGCGGAGCTGCTCGAGGCTCTTGAGGCCTCCACCTACTGCACGCCGATCTCTCTCGGCGGCTTCCCGCAGGTCGCGGGCATCAAGTTCACCGTCGATGCCGACAAGGCTTATGACAAGAACGACGAGACCTACCCCGGCTCCACCTACTACGGTCCCAAGACTATTCAGCGTGTGACGATCGACGAGATCAACGGCAAGCCGTTTGACGCCGAAGCGAAATACGCCGTTATCACCAACAACTTTGTTGCGGGCGGCGGCGATACCTACTACGCCTTCGCAGCGGCGACCTCTCAGTTCGACACCGGCTATACGCTCGACTCCGTCGTTATCGACTACATCACCGAGAAGCTCGGCGGCGTCATCACGGAAGCCGACTACGGCACGACTCAAGGCCGCATCAATATTACGGAAGCTGCCGATTTTGAGTTCCTTGTGACCTCCGACCTGCACGGCCAGATCTTCGCTACGGATTATACGGTCGATGTTACGCAGAGCGGAACCTACAAGCGCGGCCTGACCCGTGTTGCCTCCTACATCAAGGAGCAGCGCACGGAATACGGCGACAACCTGTATGTCGTCGATATGGGCGATACCATTCAGGGCGCTCCGCTGACCTATTATTATGCGTTCAATAAGCCCGAGGCCGACGATCCTGCCATCAAGGCCTTCCGTACCATCGGCTACGATATGTGGGTCGTCGGCAACCATGAGTTCAACTACGGTCTGAACATCCTCGGCCGCCAGCTCGACTACGCGACCTCCGCCTCTACCGAAACGGAGAAGCAGATTACCGTCTGCTTGGCCAACTACCTCGATGCCACGACCAACAGCGACGAAAGCAAGGACTGGGCGACATGGAGAGGCTATGATCCCTACGTCATCAAGGACTTTGACGGCGTAAAGGTCGCGATCATCGGCTTCGGCAACCCGAACATCCCGACTTGGGATATCCCCGCAAACTGGGAAGGCATCTATTTTGCCGACATTATCGAAACCTACAAGAAGTATGAGCCGGAAATGAAAGAAAAGGCCGACATGATCGTTGTCGTCGCTCACAGCGGCGTCAACAGCGACGTCAAGTCCGACTTCATTGAAAAACTGATCGAGCAGACCGACTCCATCGCGTTCGCTTTCTCCGGCCACGAGCACAACAACAAGGACTGGACCTTTAAGAACGCCAAGGGCGAGGACGTCCATGTTCTCCAGCCGTTCACCAAGGCCCGCTCTATCGCGCAGGTCAAGGTCTCCTACGACATCAAGACCGGCAAGGCCACCGTTACCCCCGCGATCGTTGACATGGAAAACTACAAGCTGGACGAGGAACTCGTGCAGGTCCTGCAGCCGTACGAGGACGCTACTTGGAACGAGTACATGCTCCAGAAGATCGGCGAAGCTTCCGCGGACTTCACTGCACAGGAGCTTGGCACGAAGCCGTCGGCGTTCATGGACCTCGTCAACACCGTTCAGCTCTGGGGCGCTTACGACAACACCGGCGAGAACACCCCGGACGACCAGACCGACGATAAGCCCGCGCAGCTTTCTATCTCCGCACCGCTGACCTCCGGCGATAACGCCAACATCATCGACAAGGGCGACATCTACCTTGGCGATATGTTCAAGCTCTATCGCTTTGAAAACTGGTTCTATCAGATCACCATGAAGGGCGAGGAAGTCCACCAGTGGCTCGAGTTTGCCGCTACCAAGATCAAGGTCGTTGACGGCAAGCCGACGGTCAACACCGGCGACCTGACCTACTACGACGTGATCTACGGCGAAGGCTTCTCTTATGTCATCGACTACACGAAGCCCGAAGGTGAGCGCATCGTTTCCATGACCTACAACGGCAAGGAAGTCACCGCTGACCAGACCTTTACCGTTGTCGTCAACAACTACCGCTACAACGGCGGCGGCCACTACATTGAATGGCTGAACGCACACGGCTGCGAGTTCAAGGAGAACGATCCCGACCGTATCATCTATTCGACGCAGTTCGATATGATCCAAGGCGAGGATAAGGGCCAGGCCCGCAACCTCCTGACCGACTACATCCGCAACGAAAAGACCATTACCCCGACCATCACCTCCACTTGGAAGCTTGAGCCGACCACGATCGCGCTGGTGCCCGACAGCAACAATATGTTCAAGTACGGCCACCTCGATCTGGACATCTCCACCGAGGAGTTCCTCAAGCTGTTTGACTACGGCGATATCGTCACCGTTACCTTCAACGGCAAGAGCTATGACTTCCCCGTCTGCTCGAACTATGACGATGTTGACACACACGCGCTCCTGATCCGTGCCGCGACCGGCAAGAATGTCGTCACGCTCGCGATCAACTACGGGCAGATCGGCGTCGAAGCCGGTATCATCGAGAAGGCCCCCGAAGGCAGCGAAACGAAGTACCAGCTTGCCGAAGGCGTTACGTTCCCGATCTACGCCACCGTCACGATGAAGGAAGCGGGCGGCTATAAGGACGAGCTTTCCGTCCGCCAGCTCAACCGCACCAACAACCGCGAGGAATACCCCGAGCTGACCGATGAGCAGTTTGCGAACTTCCGCAACATTGCCACCACCGGCATGGGCAAGGATATCCTCTACCGTTCCTCCAGCCCGATCAACCCCGAGCTGGGCAGAAATACCTACGCCGACAAGGCGGCTGAAGCCGCCGGGATCAAGACCTTTGTGAACCTTGCCGATACCGAGACGGAAGCAAAGGGTTATGAGGGCTTCGGCGAGAGCTACTACGCCAAGCAGAATGTCATCTTCCTCGGCCTCCCCGTCGCCTTTACGACGCCGGAGTTCAAGAACGGCCTTGCGGAAGGCTTCCGCTACATGACCCAGCACGAAGGTCCGTATCTTGTCCACTGCACCGAGGGTAAGGACCGCGCAGGTCTGACCTCTGCGATCCTCGAATGCTTCATGGGCGCCTCTGCCGAAGAGGTTGCCGACGATTATCTCACCACCTTCCGCAACTACTACAATGTTGTCGACGGCAAGCAGATCGCGCTTACCGAGGCACAGGAGACTTACCTCCGCAACGCCATCCTCAAGAATCTCTGCCTCATCTTCGATATGGAGGACGTTTCTAAGGCCGACCTCAAGGCCGAAGCGACCGCTTATCTGAAGGAGATCGGCCTGACCGACGCCGAGGTTGAAAAGCTGCATGAAAACCTCCGCGGGACCGAACCGATCGAGAAGGAGATCGTTGTTCCCTCCACCGAGCGCGAGGGCGGCGCGATCCACACCTATATCACTGTCCCGGCAGCCTACACCGCAGACGGCTCTTATCCGCTGGCAGTCATGCTGCACGGACACGGCGGCAACCACAACGAGTGGGGCGGCTATGACACGATTTCCACCGGTCTGGCCGAAAAGGGCTTCGTCGTTGTGACGATGGACTTCCCCGGCTGCGGCAACAGCACCGAGAGCTTCCGCCTCAACACAATGACCAACATGAAGGCGGACGTTGTGGACGTCATCGACTATGTGACGACCAACTACGCCATTGACGAGACCCGCGTCGGCGGCTTCGGCTACTCCATCGGCGGCCGCGTCATTCTTGAGATGCTTGCCGAGGAAATGTATGACTTTACCACGGTCGAGCTTGTCGCCCCCGCAGAAGACACCACCGATCTCAAGGATCTTTTCGGCGGCGCGGAGAACTGGGACAAGCTGAAGGCAGAGGCCGAGGCAAACGGCTTTGCAAACTTCCATACCATTTACGGTCAGGATCAGGAGCTGAGCAAGGAATGGTTCGCCGATCTTGAGAAGTACATGGACGGCTTGGCCGAAAAGGCGGCTGAAAAGTACGACGGCAATTCCCTTGTGATCTGGGCGACCGACGATGCGGCTGTCAGACCGAAGGTTTCTCAAGCTGTTGCGACCGTGCTTGGCTCTGCAACGGTCAACACCTATACCGACGGCCACTCTTACAGCTTCTACGGCTCGGATCCTTATACCATCGCCACCACGAACAACTCCTGCATCAACTACTTTGTCAATGAGCTGACCGTCGAGCATACCGGTATCACCGGCTACGTCCAGTCCATTGCGAAGTACGGCAACCTTGAGCTGACGATCCCCGGCGCAGAGCTGGAGAAGGCCGGCTTCGCGTTCGGCGATATCCTCAAGATCACTGTGGACGGAAAGGTATTTGACGTTCCCTATGGCAGCGACTATTCCGATGTCGATCAGGGCAGCGTTGTCCTCCGCAACAGCAACGGGCATCTGACGCTTGCCATCAACATGGGCAACTTCGCCACGGCGAACGGCTTTGCCACCAAGAAGACCAATGAGGACAAGTCCTTCGAGTGGTACTATGCAGACGGCGTGTCCATGCCGCTTGTCGTCGGTATCGAAATGGGCGAAAAGGGCGGCTATTATGACCAATGGCTCATCCATCAGCTCAAGCGGACCAACAACCGTGAGGACTATGCCGACCTGACCGACGAGCAGTTTGCAAACTTCCGCAACATTGCCACCACCGGCATGGGCAAGAACATCCTCTATCGTTCCTCCAGCCCGATCAACCCCGAGATCGGCAGAAACACCTATGCTGACAAGGCTGCCGAGGCTGCGGGTGTCAAGACCTTTGTCAACCTTGCAAATGACAAGGCGACTGCCGAAGCATACCCGGGCTATGCCGATACCTATTACTCCAAGCAGAACATTGTGTTCCTGAACCTCGGCGTTGACTTCACCGAGCAGAGCTTCAAGAACGGCCTTGCGGACGGTCTGCGTTATATGACTCAGCACGAAGGGCCGTATCTTGTCCACTGCACCGAGGGCAAGGATCGCGCAGGCTTCGTGTCGGCACTGCTCGAGTGCTTCATGGGCGCGACCTACGACGAGGTCATTGCCGACTACATGACGACCTACTTCAACTACTACGGCGTTGAGGTCGGTAGCGAAAAGTACACCGCAATTGCAAATTCCAACATCATTAAGAGCCTGAAAACGGCATTCGGCGTCGAAGATCTCACCACTGCCGATCTCAAGGCGGAGGCCGTCGCTTATCTGAAGGAGATCGGCCTGACCGACGCAGAGATCGAAAAGCTGCACGAGAATCTCTCCAATGCGGAAGAATCCTTCGTCAATCCGTTTAAGGATGTCAGCGAGAAGGCTTGGTTCTATTCCTACGTTACCAAGATGGCGGAAAAGGGCATTATCAACGGCATGACCGCCACGACCTTCGAGCCGGAAGGCAGCCTGACGCGCGGCCAGTGGGCGACGCTTCTCTACCGTGTTGCCGGTGAGCCGGAGGTCAAGGAGCTGTCCAAGTTCAAGGACGTTCCCAAGGACAGCTACTACGCAAAGGCGATCGCATGGGCGCAGGCAGAAGGCGTTGTTATGGGCGTAACTGCCGAGCTGTTCGAGCCGGAAAGCCTTGTGACCCGCGAACAGATGGTCACCATGCTCTATCGCTTCTCCAAGGCGACGGAAGCAAAGGGCGACCTGACCGGCTTCAAGGATGCCGACAAGATCAGCGGCTACGCTGTCGAGGCCATGAAGTGGGCAGTCGGCGAGGGCTACATCAACGGTATGACCGCTACGACGCTCGAGCCGCAGGCGCACAGCACCCGTGCACAGGCCGCAAAGGTTCTCTGTCTCTTTATTGAGGAATAAGCCGAAAGCTGCCGAAGCGCACAGAACAAGTTCAAATGATTAAAGGAGGCGCGGCTCTTCGGAGCCGCGCCTCTTGTCACTGTAAATTTTGTAAAAAATTGAAAAAAGAATTTGGTAAAATCTACAAAAATATACAAATTAGCCAAAAAAGCTTGCACAGCAGATGCTTTTTTGTTAAACTGTGCTTAGAACCGCTGTATGTAAACGTCGTGATTCTCGGCTGTCTGTACGAAAAACCGCTGTACCATGCCGCAGCCGCCCCACCGGCCGGGGGCGGCTGTACAGTCTCGGACGAGATCATGCGGTGCGTTCAATAAATTTTTTCGGAGGTCTGCTGTGAAAAGAGTATTATCTGTCATACTGGTACTTTTGCTCCTGCTCGCCCTGGCGCCTACGGCTGCATTTGCCGCCGAGCCGTTTACCCGCGCGGATGCCGCGGTGTATTTGGCTGAAAAATTTGCCCTTGCCGATATCCATGCGAAGAATATTGAAGGCATGGAGAATGTCCCCAAGGAATTGGGCTACACCGCCTCCTCTGATGCGATCACCGCAAAGAACGTGATCGCGGCCGCAAAGGACTGTGTCGATCTTCCGGAAGCGCCGAAGATCGAAGCGGTCGTCAATGCACTGCTCCTGCCGTTGGCCGAGGACGGCTTGAGCTTCAACCCCACCGCGACAATTACCGTCCGCGAAATGGCGACTGCGGTCGCTAAGGGCATGTACGGTGCAGACCTGAAGATCGACCATCTGCAAAAGGCGATCGACAACGGCCTGTTCAATGCCGCCGATATTACCGACGAGCCGATCACGAAAGCAGAGGTCGAAACGCTGTTCGCCTTCCTGAACGAGGCAAAGATCGTCGCGGTCTTTGCGACCGCCGATATCCACGGCAATTACATTCCCTATACCTCCACGGACGGCAAGTTTGAGATCGGCTCCGTCGCGCGCATCAAGACGGTCATGGACGAGATCAGGACCGCCGTCGGCGAGGAGAACGTGATCTATGTCGACGGAGGAGACTCACCTTATAACACAACGCTTGCGAACGTCACGATGGGCAAGGTTTCCGTCGATGCGCTCAACGCGCTCGGACTGGATGCGACCGTTCTGGGCAACCACGATTTCGACTATTCCCTTGAAAACCTGCTCAGCCTGCGCGACAGAGCCGCTTATGCCATGCTTTCCGCCAACACCAAGTTCCGTGAGGGCAAAAATTACGAGGGCGAGGCGGACTATCCCTTCGGCGATTATATTACCATTGAGGCAGGCGGCATGAAGTTCGGCATCTTCGGCGTTACCGACGATAAGAGTGCCGAAACCACGCTCTATACCAACACGCGCGACATCGAATGGGACGATGACTTGGCGAAGGCAACTGAGCTTGTTACGAAGCTGAAAAACGAAGAAAAATGTGATATCGTTGTTGCGCTTTCCCATGTTCATAGCAAGAACACCAAGCTTATTACCGACAATAAGGCGGTCGATATTTCCATCGGCGGCGGCAACGACATTGCCGGTCGGCCGACCATTATCAACGATACGCAGTATCTTATCAACCCCAGTAAGCACGGCGAAGCGCTCAACCAGATCAACGTTGTGCTTTACGAGGGAAAAATGACGGGCATCGTTTACAACCAGATCTTCCTGACCGACGCTTATCAGGAAAATGCGGAGGTCAAGAAGATCATCGACGACTACAACGCCGAGGTCGGAAAGGCGCTCGAGGAAGTTGTCGGCTACAGCGCGCAGCGTTTGGAATGGTCTACGCAGCTTGTCCGCGGCCAGAACTCTCCGATCGCGAATCTGGTCACCGATGCACTGCTCGACTTCTTCGCGGACTATGAGCCGGATATCTGCCTTGTTAACGGCGGCGGTATGCGTGCCTCCATCCCGGAGGGCGCGGTCACGCTCAAGACCTGCAATTCCGTCCTGCCCTTTGACAACGATATGATGCTCGTGGAGGCATCGGGCGCTACGGTGCTTGCCGCTCTGGAAAACGGCGTCAGCTATCTGCCCGGCCTGCACGGTAAATTTGCGCAGCCTGCCGGTATCACCTATACCGCCGACCTGACCAAGGAGGCCGGAAAGCGCGTCTCCGACGTTACGCTGAAGGACGGCACCAAGCTCGACCCGGACAAACGCTATAAGGTCGTTATCAACAGCTTTATCGCGGGCGGCGGCGACGGCTATTCGATGTTTAACGTGCTCAATGAGGAAGCGGGCATCGCCGAGGACGTCAAGATCATCACGCATGTTAATAAGACCTATATGCGTCATGCGCTTCAGGCCTATTTCGAGAAATCCTCCGAGGAGAAGCCCATCACGGTCGATCTGAACGAGGTCCGCATTAAGCTTATCGAGCATCCGTTTACGGACATCAATAATGCGGATTGGTTCTATTCCGATGTCGTTGCCATGTACAAGCAGGGGATCATCAACGGCATGACCGCTACGACCTTTGAGCCGCAGGGCAACCTGACCAGAGCACAGGCGGCAATGCTGCTGTATCGTCTTGCCGGTGAACCCGAGACGGAGGGGACCTCCAGCTTTACGGATGTTCCCAAAGAGGCATGGTACGCCGAGGCGATCGCATGGGCACAGAAGAACGAGATCGTTAACGGCATGACTGCCACGACCTTCGAGCCGGAGAGCAAGGTCACCCGCGCGCAGTTTGTCGTGATGCTGTACCGCTTTGCCGGAAAGCCCGAAAATATGGCGGCGACCACCTTCACGGATGTAACGGAAGAATGGTACATTGACGCCGTGTCGTGGGCAGAGACTTCCATGATCGTTAACGGCATGACTGCGACGACCTTTGAGCCGAACGGTCACTGCACGCGTGCACAGGCTGCAAAGATCCTTTGCGTGTACCTGAAGACTGCGGAACAGGGGTAAGTACGACGGATCTGCCGTAAAAAACAAAAAACTATTATGAGGCGCGGCTCTTCGGAGCCGCGCCTCTCAAAGCTTTTATGACTTCAAAATAAGCCCGTGGGCCGAAAAAGCCGATTGGCGCACGGGTCCTTGTGCAATTTTTATCTTTACATCTTCCGAAGTTTCGGTTATACTGTATTTATATAATGAGATTATTTCGGATGGAGCAATCAACATGATCGAATTTGAAGAATACAAGGCAAAGCTGAACGACCTGAAGCCCAAGCTGGACGAGCTTCGCGAGGCATTCCTGCCGCAGAGCCTGCTGGACGAGCTGGAGCGTCTGCACGCCATGGCGGAGGCCCCCGGCTTTTGGGATGATCCCGCCCGTTCGCAGAAAGCAGTCATGCGTACGAAATCGCTGGAGTCGCGCCGCGATAAGTATTACGGCATGGTGTCCTCATGGGACGACCTGATGACCATTTGCGAGATGGCGCTCGAGGAAAACGACGACTCCATGCTTGCGGAGCTGAAAGAGGGCTACGAAAAGCTGGAGAGATCCATGGAGTCGGCACGGCTGGAAACGCTCCTCAACGGGGAATACGACGGAAACAACGCCATCGTCTCCTTTCAGGCGGGCGCAGGCGGGACCGAGGCGCAGGATTGGGCGCAAATGCTTTATCGGATGTACACCCGCTGGGTCGAGGCGCACGGCCTGAGCTATAAAATCCTGGATTATCTGGACGGCGACGAGGCGGGCATCAAGTCTGCCAGTATTCTGGTCGAGGGCGACAACGCCTACGGCTATCTGAAGAGCGAAAACGGCGTACACCGCTTGGTGCGCGTTTCCCCGTTTGACGCGAACGCACGCCGCCAGACCTCCTTCGCCGCAGTCGAGGTAATCCCCGAGATCACGGACGATTCCAAGGATGTCGAGATCCGGCCCGAGGATATCGAAATGCAGGTCTACCGTTCCTCCGGCGCGGGCGGCCAGCATATCAACAAGACCTCCTCGGCTGTTCGCCTGATCCATAAGCCGACCGGCATCGTTGTGTCGTGCCAGACGCAGCGCGATCAGTTCCAGAACAAGGAAACCTGCATGAGAATGCTTCGCTCCAAGCTCATCGAGATCAAGGAACGGGAGCATCTTGACAAGATCTCCGACATCAAGGGAACGCAGATGAAGATTGAGTGGGGCAGTCAGATCCGCAACTACGTTTTTATGCCCTATACGCTTGCGAAGGACACCCGTACCGGCTATGAGACCTCCAACATCAACGCGGTGATGGACGGAAATATCGACGGCTTTATCAACGCCTACCTGACCTGTGCCGCGACGGGGAACTGGGTGACAAAATAATTCGGCTTTTTGCAAAAAATGCTTGATTTTTTTGCATTCCTATGCTATTATCATTAATACTGTGTAACAACTGCGTTCATTATGAACTGGATTTCGGCGCGCCGCCTGCCGTAAGAGCGGTTTTATTTGGAGGGTACAATGAATGTTCTGAGAATCGTTCTTTTGGTGTTTCAGATGATTTCCTGCGTCGCGCTGACCGTTATTATCATGTTCCAGTCCGGTAAGGACGACGGCCTGAGCGCGCTGACCGGCAATTCCGACAGCTTCTTCGGCAAAGGCAAGGCCGCTACGCTGGATGAAAAGCTTTCCAACCTGACCAAGTGGGTCGCCGGCGCGTTTGTTCTGCTGACGCTGTTCGTCTCCCTGCTGTACGCAATGTAATAACAGACACGCCCGGAAGTTGTCGGCTTCCGGGCGTTTGTATGCAGACGAGTGCCCTCCGACCGCTGCGGAGGGCACTCGTCGTATGCATACGGTATTCAACCAAAAAGTATTACAGTATGCCTTCAAAATCGTGTGCAAACTGCTCCAGAGCAAATCTGCGCACATTTTCACAGTATCCATCGTAGGCGACAAGAAGTTTTTCTGCCTCGGGCGAGAGCTGAGCACCTCCTCCGTTTTTGCCGCCGGTGGTGGAAAGAAGAAGCCTAAAGCCGAGTGATCCCTCGGCGCCTTTGATGACCGTCCATGCCTTTGAATAGGCCATGCCCATCGAAGCGGCCGCCGCGCGAAGAGAGTGCAGCTCGCGAACGCGGTGCAGAAGCTCCGCGATGCCGGGGCCGAAGCACTTTTCTTCACGGAAGATGCGAATGGACAGCACGGGTCTGAAGCAATGTTCCATGATAATAGTATACCACAGAACGACGCGAATCGTCAATCCCTTCCGACAAAGCGGGGACGGGCTTGATTTTTTACGGCCGCTTGGTATAATGAAATTCAAAGGATGCAAAAAGCCGCAAAACAGGGGAGTTGAGAGGATGTATCGAATTTTACTGGTTGAGGACGATCGCGGCATCGCCGAGGCGATCTGCGGCCGGACGGCACAGTGGGGCTTTGAGACGCGCGCGGTCGAGGACTTTCGGGATGTGATGCGGGAGTTTGCCGATTTCGACCCCCATCTGGTGCTGCTGGACATCACGCTGCCCTTTTTTAACGGCTATCACTGGTGCGGTGAAATTCGCCGCTGCTCCAAGGTGCCGATCATTTTCCTCTCATCCGCTTCGGATAACATGAACATCGTGATGGCAATGAATCTCGGAGCGGACGACTTTATTGCCAAGCCCTTTGATATGTCCGTGCTGACAGCAAAGCTCCAAGCGCTTCTGCGCCGAACCTATGACTTTGCGTCGGCGGTGCCGATTTTGGAGCATCACGGCGCGATCCTGCAAACGGGGGAACAGGCCCTGCACTATCGCGACAAGCGCATCGATCTGACAAAGAACGAATACCGCATTCTGCTTGCGCTGATGGAAAATAAGGGAAAGGTCGTCAGCCGCGAGCGCCTGATGCAGCGTCTGTGGGAGACGGACAGCTTTGTGGACGAAAACACCCTGACCGTCAATATCAACCGTCTGCGCCGCAAGCTCGAGGCTGCGGAGCTGCACGATTTCATCACGACGAAGTTCGGCGTAGGCTACCTTGTCGGCGCGGATTGACCGGGCGGAAGGGCAAAACGGAGACTGTCGAGCCTCCCGACGGCAAAAAGCCGCGCTCCCGCACCCGACGGGAAACAGATACAGGGGAAAAGGCCGCGCGTCTGCGGCCCGATAACGATATGACATTTTGGAAAAAATATTGGAAAGCGCGGTGGCTGCCGATCGCGGCCTTTGTGCTGTTCGGACTCATTTTCCTGACCGTGTTCGCGCTGTACCGTCTGCCGCTTGAGGCGCTGCTGTACGCCTGTGCGCTGTGCGCATTGCTCGGAGCGGGACTGCTTGCCGCTGATTTCGTGAGAACGCGGAAAAAGCATCGGCTTCTCTGCCGCATCCTGTCGCTTTCGGCCTTTCTGCCGGAGGAGCTGCCGCCTGCCGCCGACTTGACGGAGGAGGACTATCAGGCCGTCCTGCGGCTGCTCGACGAGCAAAAGCGGTCGGCGGAGACGGCAATGGAGCTGCGCTATCGGGATATGGTGGAGTATTATACCGTCTGGGTGCACCAGATAAAAACGCCGATCGCCTCCATGCGCCTGACGCTGCAGGAGGAGGACTCTGAACGTTCACGGCGTCTCTCCGCCGACCTTTTCCGTATCGAGCAGTATGTGGAAATGGTGCTGGCGTTTTTGCGGCTGGATTCCGTGCAGAGCGATTATGTGATCCGTTCGTGCGACCTTGATGCGATCGTGCGGCAATGCATCAAGAAATTTGCGGGAGAATTTATCGCCCGCCGCATCCGCTTGGAATATGAAACGGTCGATATGCAGACGGTGACCGATGAAAAATGGCTGTCCTTTGTGATCGAACAGCTTCTGTCAAATGCGCTGAAATATACGCCGCACGGCAGCATCCGCATTGCCATGGAGTCGCCGGGCGTCCTGTGTATCCGCGATACGGGCATCGGCATTGCGCCGGAGGATCTGCCGCGCATTTTTGAAAAGGGCTACACGGGCTACAACGGCCGCCGCGACCGCCGTGCAAGTGGGATCGGCCTGTATCTGTGCAGACGTATCTGCCGTAATCTGGGGCATGAGATCAGCGTGACATCCGTACCGGGGCAGGGAACGGCCGTCTGCCTCGACCTGAATCGCCATGCGTCGCGCCTTGAGTGACGCGGTTTGCTTTGACCGAGGCCGATACAATCCTAACAAAACTGTAAGAAATACGGGGGGAAATGTAAGCCGAGTCCATGGCGAGCAGGTCCTCCCGTCTGCTATGATAACGGCGAAGATCGGAAACGAAGGAGGAAACCGTTATGAGTTTATTGGAGGCCGAGGGCCTGAAAAAAATCTATACCGCCCGTTTCGGCGGGAATCAGGTCGAGGCGCTGAGAGACGTTACTTTTCAGGTCGATGAGGGCGAATATGTCGCCATTATGGGCGAGTCCGGTTCGGGCAAGACGACGCTGCTGAACATCCTTGCCGCATTGGACAGGCCGACTGCGGGCAGCGTTCTGCTCGACGGCCGCGATCTGACGAAAATACGCGAATCGGAGGTCGCGTCCTTCCGCCGCGATAATCTGGGCTTCGTGTTTCAGGAGTTCAATTTGCTCGACACCTTCAGCGTCGAGGACAATATTTATCTGCCGCTGGTGCTGGCCGGGAAAACGCCGAAGGAAATGCAGGAGCGCCTGACGCCGATCGCAAGGCAGCTGGAGATCGAGCCGCTGCTGAAAAAGTATCCCTACGAAATTTCGGGCGGACAGAAGCAGCGGGTCGCCGTGGCGCGGGCGCTGATCACCGAGCCGCGCGTGATCTTCGCCGACGAGCCGACCGGCGCACTGGATTCCCGTGCGACCGACGAGCTGCTGCGCCTGTTTGCCGCGATCAATATGCTGGGGCAGACGATTTTGATGGTCACGCACTCGGTCAAGGCCGCCAGCCGCGCCAAGCGTGTCCTTTTCATCAAGGACGGTGTGGTTTTCCATCAGCTTTATCGCGGGGAAGGCTCCGACGAGCAGTTCTATCTGCGCATTTCCGACACATTGACAATGCTTCAGGCGGGCGGTGATCGCGGATGAAAACGGCGTTTTATCCCAAGCTGGCATGGAGCGGCATCCGCAAAAACCGGCGGCTGTATCTGCCGTATTTTCTGACCTGCGCGGGCATGGCGACGATGTTTTTCCTGATCGCCTTCCTGTCGGTCGACCCGCTTCTGAAGGAAATTCGCGGCGGCACGGCGCTCGGCTCGATCCTGAGCTTTGCAAAATTCGTGATCGCGGTCTTTGCACTGATCTTTCTGTTCTATACCAACTCGTTTTTGATGCGCCGGCGCAAAAAGGAGTTCGGACTGTATAACATTCTGGGAATGAGCAAGCGGAACCTTGCGCGGATACTGGTCTGCGAGAGTCTGCTGCTCTATGTTTCGTCCGTGACGGGCGGCATCGTTCTCGGCATCGTGCTGTCCAAGCTTGCCGAGCTGGGCCTGATGAATGTATTGCAAATGGAGATCCGGCGCGGCTTCACATTTTCGTGGATGCCTGTGTGGCATACGCTGCTGACCTTCGGCGCGATCTTTATTCCGCTGTTTCTCAGCAGCCTGTGGCAGCTCTGGCGCACAAATTCCCTGCAGCTCCTGCACAGCGAGAGCCTCGGAGAGAAGCCGCCGAGGAGCAATTGGCTGCTGGCGCTGCTCGGCGCGCTGCTGCTGGGCGGCGCGTATTGGCTGGCGGTCAGCATTGAGCAGCCGCTTGATGCGCTGGCTTGGTTTTTTGTGGCGGTCGTTATGGTCATTCTGGCGACCTATCTGCTGCTGATCGCGGGGTCGGTGGTATTTTGCCGTCTGCTCCAGAAAAACAAGCGCTATTATTATGCGCCCAACCATTTTGTGTCCGTTTCATCCATGGTCTACCGTATGAAGCGCAACGGCGCGGGTCTTGCGTCGATCTGCATTCTGGTCACCATGGTGCTGGTCATGATCTCCTCGACCGTGAGCCTGTATGTCGGTGCGGAGGACAGCATTCAAAGCTTCTATCCGTTTGATTTTGCAATTCAAGCGGCGCTGGAACGGCCGGACGACGTCTCTGAGGAGGTGCGCCGGGATTACAGAGCGAAAATTCTGGACCTTTATCGCGATGCCGAACCAAAAAACATTGTAAGCTATCGGCTGACGAACTTCTCTATTTCTCGTGACGGAGCGGGCTTCGGCGTTCCCGGCAGAAACGGAGACACCGTCTCGCTGGACCTGCTGCCGTTGGAGGATTATAACGAAATATTCGGCACGAATGTCGAGCTTGGCGGGGGAGAGGTCCTGACTTCCGCAAACTACGGAGAAAAAACGATCCGCATAGCGAATTTGCCGGAAATGCGGGTCGTCGGTACGACGGAGACGATCCCGGAAATTTATAACGACCATGCGTTTTTTTCGTCGCGTCAACGCGTGTTTGTAGTGGTGCGCGATTATGACGACGTCGCGGGAAAGCTCTGGGACAGCTTCAACAGCGATATCGAGGGAGAGCGGCTTGCCTATGGCTGCATGTCGATGAAAAGCTTTTGGCTGATGGGCTTTGACTACGGAAAGGCCTTTCCCGGCGACGACGAGCTTGCGCCGATGCGCGAAGACTCCGCGCGGCCCGAATTTGCAGGAAGGGGCTACGGCCTGTACAGCCGCGCCGAGGCCTTCAGAGATTTCATTTCTACCTACGGCGCACTGTTTTTTATCGGCATTGTTCTGAGCATTGTGTTTATCTCTGCGGCGGTGCTGATTATCTACTACAAGCAGATCTCCGAGGGCTATGAGGACCAGGCACGGTTTGACATTATGCAGAAGGTCGGCATGACCAAGCGCGAGATCCGCAAGAGCGTCAATGTGCAGGTGCTGCTGGTGTTTTTCATTCCGCTGCTGCTGGCGGGCCTGCATCTGGCCTTTGCGTTCCCGCTGGTCTGGAAGATATTGCAGCTCTTTTCGCTGGAAAATCTGCCGCTGCTGATCTGGGTAACGGTCGGATGCTATCTTGTGTTTGCGCTGCTGTACGCACTGGTATATCGTCTGACATCCAACGTGTATTATAAGATCGTCAGCGGAAAGGCGGAGCGATGATGCGGAAAATAGCGGTCAAAGCGACGCTGTGGCTATCGCTGGCCGTGATCGCGGTGCTTGCCGTGCCGACCGGGCTGTTCGGCGGAATGATCTGCCTGCTCTGGTCGGGCGCGAGCGGCCTGATCGAGCGTCTGGAACGGCCGAAAAAGCCGAAAATTCTTGAATTACCCGTAAACAGATAGCAATTTTTGCCTCCTCATGGTATAATGGGAAAAAACCATGGGGAGGCGTGATTTATATGCGGAGATTTGCGGTGCTTCCGCTGCTGGCGGCTTTGCTTCTGACCCTTGCGGCTTGTACCGTTCGGGACGATCCGGACGACATCGAGGTCGGCGGCGACTGGCGGACATGGGGTGTTATCAACGACTACGGGACGATCGTTCGCGACGGCGCGGAGACGACGGTCTGCGTCTGCATCTGCGACAGCACGGCGGACTTCTATCTCGACCGGGAGGAACAGACCGTCTACGCAAGCGTGCAGTATCCGTCGAAGATCGACAGCGCTTCGGCCTACTATCAGAGCGTGAGCTTTGCCGATCTCAATAAGGACGGAAACAGCGACGTACAGATCACCTTCTCGTTCGGAGACGGCGGGGAAACGAAGCTGACGTGGCTCTGGGAAAACAGCGAGTTCGTATATCACGCAGAGCTGTCCGACGAGCTGTAATGGCTCAAACGAAAGAAAAACAGGAGTAGAAATATGCGCTATCGATGCCTCGTTATGGACCATGACGATACCGTCGTCAACAGCACGGCCACGATCCACTTTCCGTCCTTTCTGGCCTATCTGCAAAAGGTTCGGCCGGGAAAAACCTATACGCTGGAGGACTATTTCAGCAAAAATTTCGACCCGGGGATCATTTCGCTGTTTACCGACGAGCTGGGCTTTTCAAAGCGTGAGATGGACGAGGAATTTGCCTTCTGGCAGGAATATGTAAAAACGCGCGTTCCGAAGGCATATCCGGGCATCCGCGAAATTCTTGAGCGGCATAAGGCCGAGGGCGGCCTGCTGGCGGTGATCTCCCACTCCGTGCGGGACACGATCGTGCGCGACTATCGGGAAAATGGCCTGCCGCAGCCGGATGTGATCTTCGGCTGGGAGTTGCCCGAGCATCAGCGCAAGCCGCATCCGTGGCCGATGGAGCAGCTTATGCAGCGATACGGCCTGCGTCCGGAGGAAATTCTGACGGTCGACGATCTGAAGCCCGGCTATGACATGTGCAGAGCCTGCGGCGTTCCCTTTGCCGCAGCGGGCTGGGCCAACGACGTGCCGGAGATCGAGCGCTTTATGCGGCAGAACTGCGATTTCTATTTCAAAACGGTCGCGGAGCTTGACGCCTTTCTCCGAGAATGACGTGACCTGCAAAGCCGTATCATACAAATACCCCCGACGGGAGCGCCGCACTGCAGCAGCCGCCCGTCGGGGGTATTGCTGTTATTGCTCGCTATGGAAACGCCGTATCATTCCGATGCTTCCGGAAGCTCGGTCGTCGATTCGTCCTGCGTTTCGCCTTCCGTGGCTTCCTCCTCCGCGTTCGCGGAGATCAGATCGAACACGCGCATGTGCGCATAGTCAAAGCGGACGGGATAATCCGCAAGCGCCTGCTCCATGACGTCCGTCATCTTCTCCGAGACCATGTCGTTCAGCGCGGTATTATACCATGCCTGCGTTTCGGTATGTCCGAGGAAGTAGATGATATGATAGCCGTATTCCGTCCTGACGATGCCGGTGTCGCCCTCATTGCGGGCTTCGTCAAAGCACCAGTCGTTGAAATTCTGCGTCATGCTGCCCGGTGCGAAATCCTCGTACAGGCCGCCGGTCGTGCCGTCGCCGTCAGCGGATTCCTCGTTTGCAATCAGGGCGAAGTTTTCCTCCGTGGGATTCTCCTGCCAGCGGGCGTAGACCTCGTTCACCTTCTCTTCTGCCGCTGCCCAAGCTTCCTCGGACCAGTCCTGCGTGGTGGCGTCCTTTTCGCCGTCGGGCTGGATCAGAATATGTCGCACGCTGACGTTCGTGACCTTCGGTGTGCCGGCATATTTTCCGGCCTCGGTCGCGTCGTCGCCTTCACCGTAGGCGGGCTGTGCGTTCTCATCAAAGTATGCCTCGACCTCTTCGGCGGAGAAGGTGTCGGCGACTGCCTCGCGCTGCTTGGTGTAGTAGTCATAGGCGGCGTAATACAGACGCAGATAATTCTGATAGTTCTCCGTTGTTACGCCGTCGCCGAAGCTGGCGCGCAGATAAGCGTCGGCGGAATCATAGCCGTTGCCTTGGTATTCTTTTGCAAAATCGCTGTCCGGGTCGGTGACGTCATTGACCATCTTCTCGTCTTCCTCGGAGAGCGTATAGCCGTCGGCATAGGCGGCCTGTGCAAGCGCATAGTTTTCGCGGAAGTGCTCCAGCGCGGAGAGCAGGAAATACTGCTCCCACGTCATACCCTCGCTCATGGAGTCCTGCTCGCCCAAGGGCTTTGTGTAGTCCAGACCGAAATAGGCGGCATACGAGCCGTAGCTGTTCATGAAGTTGTAGAACTCGATCCAGTAGTAGATCTGCAGATCGGCATTGCCGAGGCAGGGATTGTCATTCGTGTCTACAGCGACCGTCGCCTGCATGAGCGGGTCGTCTGCGGCAGTCTCCGTGATGCTGTAATGATAGAGCTTGAGCGTTTCCGAGTCCGGCTCGATAAATTCGGCGGCTTCGGACGGCGCTTCCGTGGAGGAGACGGTGGGTTCCGCATCCTGATTCTTCGCGCAGCCGGAAAACAGCGTCAGCAGCAGCGCCGAGAGCAGGAGCAGAGCGGTGATTCGTTTCATGTTTGTGACCATTCCTTTCATCCGCGCCGCGTGAAAACGAGCCGTTCACGGGGCGGCGCGTGATAAATTACCGCAGGCACAGGGCCTGTATTCGGGAGTAAACCTTTCGTCATTGTATCACAGGCGCGGATGAATTGCAACCGTCATTCCGCGTCGCAGACGTTATAAAAGCTGTGTCGGTCGGCCGAGAGGGTAAATTCGGTCGAGATCTCCGTATCCTCGCTGCCTTCGTTCGGACGCATGGCGTCGTTTGGCATTCCGGCCGGGTCCTTTCCGTCGGGAGCTTCGCCGTCGGGGCGTTCGGGCGGCGTTTCGCCGTCAAGCGGGTCGGGAGGCGTCTCGCCGTCGGGCATTGCGGGAGGCTCCTGCCCCTCGGATGCACCGGCCGGAAGCTCAGACGGCGTCACCGGGGAGGGATCGTCGATCGTGCTGCCGTCGGGCGGGGTGGGAGGATCGCCCAGACCGGCCATTCCTCCCTTCATCGCACCGCCGTGCTGCTGCGTTACGCCGTCAACGGTCAGACGGTAGCTCACGCCGTTCTCCAGCTCGGGAACGGAGACGGTCAGCGATGAAAACTCCCGCGTCGCCGTCATGGAGAAGACCTCGGTCTCACCGTCGTACAGAGCGACGACGCTGCCGACCTCGACGTTTTTCGCAAAGCTCAGCTCAAGGAACTGCTGTGTGGAGTCGGAGGACGAGGTGTCATTTCTCGAGCCGCAGGCAATGACGCGGCCGCCGTTGAGGTAGATATCCAGATCGGCGTCGATGCCGCCGTCACCCGTCTGCGGATTCGCGGTGGTGAAGACGGTGCCGCCGTCGATGACCAGTGCGCCGTTGGAATCGATGCCGTCGCCCTCGGAGCCGAGACCGGCATTGATCGTCAGGGTGCCTCCGTTGACCGTGGTAACGGAGATGCCGTCTTCGTTGGTGTTGATCCCGTCGTCCTGCGAGGTGATCTCGATCACGCCGCCGTTGATCTCAAGGTGCAGCTCGCTGTCCAGACCTTCGTTTTCGGCGTTGATCGTCAACTGCCCGTCGGTGCCCTCGATACGCATGGACATCTTGGAATAGAACGCGCCGTCGTACTTGTGAAGCTTCTTGGTCGTGCCCTCCTTATAGATTCGGGCGACATAGGAGCCGTTTACGGTGTTCGTGCTGCCGTCGGCAAGGGTTACAACCGCGCCCGCGCCGCTCAGATCAGGCGTCAGCGTGTAGGCTTCGGCGTCTGCGCACTCATAAACGCGATAGAAAAATACAGCGGGCGCTACGGTACAGGTGATGTCCGCGCCGTCGAGGATCAGGTTCACGACCGCCTCGGGGTCGCTCTCGGCATCCTCACCGAGATCGACGAAAAGCTGTCCGGCCGAAAGCTTGCCGGTAACGCGGTAGGTGCCGGGCTTGGTAATGTGGACTACGGTATGCGCGGCGGCTTCCTCGGCGCTGTGCGCATCGTCGGCTTCGCCCTCGCCGTAGCTCTCGTCATGGCCCTCTTCGTAATAAATAATGTCGTTGGCGGTGTAAACTCCTTCTGCGTCGGTGGTCACGCCCTCGTCGGAAAGCGTGATGCCGGGGATCTGCTGTTCATCAGCCTCAACCGTGGTGGGCGCCGCAGTGGTTTGCGCGGGGTCGGCGATGGCGTCGCCCACAGAGCAGGCAGCCAGACCGACCAGAAGCCCCAGCGCGGTCAGAACGGCCGAAATTTTTGTAAAGCGCATGGGATCGACCTCCTTGATTGCTTGAGATGCTCCGATTATAGAACCGAAAATCGAAGAATCCGTGTGCAATTTGTAAACATTCTTGACAAGGAAACAAAAAATCGGTATTCTGATTAAAGAAAACTGTGCCGAGATCGGCAAAAGGGAAGTGCAGAGAAATGATAAAACACATTGTTATGTGGAAATTCCGCGAAGATGCGGATCCGACCGAGTTCTTGACGCGGCTCGCCGCGCTGGAGGGCGTGATCCCCGAGATCCGCGCGATGGAGGTCAAGCGAAGCGCTGCGGCGGGGGCGGGCTTCGACGCCGTCCTGATCGGCGAATTTGATTCGCTCGCGGACGTGGAGCGATATAAAAAGGACCCGCGGCATGTCGCGGTATCCGCACTGTGCAAGGCCATCCGCACGGAGCGCTGCGCGATCGACGTGGAAGCATGAAGCGCTGGTGCGTCTATATCCTTCGCTGCGGAGACGGCACGCTCTACACCGGCATGACGGATGATTTGGACAGGCGGCTTGCCGCACATCGGGCGGGGAAGGGCGCAAAGTATACGCGCGGGAGACTGCCGCTGGAGCCGGTCTACACTGAGCCGTGCGAAAGCCGTTCGGACGCCCTGAAGCGTGAATATGCTCTTAAATGCTTCGACCGGGAGGAAAAACTGCGACTGATCCGGGCATTTGCCGCGTCCACGGAGAATGTTACACCCACGGAAAATATCACACCCTCGGAGAATGTCGTGCCCTCGGAGGGTGCTGCGCCCCCGGACGAGGGGTAATAAGAAAAGCATTTTGGTACTTCGGTATCGAAGATAAAAAACAAACGCCCTCGGACCGGGGATTGTCCGAGGGCATTTTGCTTATTTTGCGTATTCTGTTGCCTTGGTCTCGCGAATGACATTGACCTTGATCTGTCCGGGATATTCCAGCTCGGACTCGATCTTCTTGGCAATGTCGCGCGCCAGCAGGATCATGTTGTCCTCGGAGACCTCCTCGGGCTTGACCATGATGCGGACCTCGCGGCCTGCCTGGATCGCGTAGGACTTTTCGACGCCGGGGTACGAGCCGGTCAGTTCTTCCAGCTTTTCCAGACGGCGGATATAGTTCTCTACGTTTTCGCGGCGGGCGCCGGGCCGTGCGGCGGAGATCGCGTCGGCTGCTTGAACCAGACAGGCGATGATCGTTCTCGGCTCGACATCGTTGTGATGCGCCTCAATGGCGTGGATCACGTCGGGAGACTCGTTATACTTTCGGGCAAGCTCCACGCCGAGCTGGACGTGGCTGCCCTCCATCTCGTGGTCGACGGACTTACCGAGGTCATGGAGCAGGCCCGCGCGCTTTGCCAGCGCGACGTCGACGCCCAGCTCACTGGCCAGCAGGCCCGCGATATGCGCGACCTCAATGGAGTGGTTCAGAACGTTCTGACCGTAAGAGGTACGGAATTTCTGACGGCCCAGAAGCTTGACAAGCTCGGGATGCAGGTTGTTGATGCCTGTTTCAAAGGTAGCGCGTTCGCCCTCCTGCTTGATGATGCGATCGACCTCTTTACGAGACTTTTCGACCAGATCCTCAATGCGGGTCGGGTGGATGCGGCCGTCGGCGATCAGCTTTTCCAGTGCCAGACGGGCTACCTCGCGGCGGACGGGATCGAAGGACGAAAGCGTGATCGCCTCGGGCGTGTCGTCGATGATAAGATCGACACCCGTGATGGACTCCAGCGTGCGGATGTTGCGTCCCTCGCGGCCGATGATGCGGCCCTTCATTTCGTCGTTGGGCAGCGGCACCACGGACACCGTCGCTTCGGCGGCGTGGTCGGCGGCACAACGCTGGATGGCGATGGAGATGATCTCGCGGGCAAGCTGGTCGGCGTTGTCCTTCGTCTGCGCCTCGATCTCCTTGATCTTCATCGCGGCATCATGACGGCACTCGTTCTCCAAGCTTTGCAGGAGCTGATGCTTTGCTTCCTCCTGCGTCAGCGCGGAGATCTTTTCGAGCATCTCAAGCTGGCTCTTCTTGATCAGGTTGACTTCCTCCTGCGTGGAGGCAACGGCAGCCTGACGCTTGCGAAGCTCGTCCTCCTTGCGCTCGAAGGCGTCGAGCTTCTTGTCCAGAGACTCTTCCTTCTGCTGCAAGCGGCGCTCCTGCTTTTGCAGGTCGGAACGGCGCTCCTTGACTTCCTTTTCGTATTCGGTGCGGTTTTTATGAATTTCTTCCTTGGCTTCCACGAGCATTTCGCGCTTCTTGTTTTCGCCGCCCTTGATGGCCTCGTTGATGATGCGGGTGGCCTCGTCCTCGGCGCTGTGGATCTCGCGTTCGGCGACCTTCTTACGGTAGATGACGCCGATGAAGAAGAATAACGCTGCTGTAACAACAGCGATAGCTACTACAAAATACCACGGCATAAAACCTCGAATACACCTCCTCTATTCAATTATTGGGTTTCAACTGCGGCGCATACGCGCCAAAGATAAAGCAACGCTCTCTCCGAACCACCCCATAGCCCGGAGCGAACCATACTAATCCACCGTCTATTTTACTGTCGACAGGTGCAGTTGTCAAGAAATTTTTGCGGCGATTCTTTTCGCCGCGCGCAGAGCGGTTCCGACTTTTCGCGCGAATGCGGGAAACTGCGGCGAATCGACACGTTTCGAGATATTTCTGCCTGCCGCCTCCAAAATTATGAAAATTTTTCAAGATTTTTTGTTGAAAGTGACCAATCCGGAAGCCTGTGAATTGTCGAGTTCTCCAAAGTTGATTTTGCCCTATTGACAGCGCGGGAACTTGGGTTTATCTTAGAAACAGAAAGAAGAAAGCGTTTACATTTTGAACCCGCACAGCGGCTTACATGCCGTGCTCCCGCCGACGGCGGGGCGATGCTGCGGCCGGCGCATCTTTCTTCACTGCCATCGGAAATACGGCATGAGTCGTACCGCCGTCCGCCCCGGATCGGCGGTCGGTATCAGAAACGGACGGAGTGCAATGGGAAAGCAGGAAGCGAACATCTACGAGATTGCCCGGGAAGCCGGCGTATCCATAGCAACAGTTTCCCGCGTCATGAATCACAGCGCGTCTGTCAGCGAGAAGAGCTACCAAAAGGTCATGGCCGCGGTCAGTAAGTTCAATTATGTTCCCAACGGAACGGCGCGCAGCCTGAGCACCAGCACCTCCAACGCGATCGGCGTCGTGATCCCCGATATCAATAACCCGTTCTTCCCGATGCTTTTGCAGGGAATCACCCGCGTGGCGGACGAACAGGGCTACAACATTTTCCTCTTTAATACCGACGAGGATTCCAATCGGGAGCATCAGGTGCTGCATTCCATGCGCGAGCACCGTCTGCGCGGCATCATCATCACTCCCGTTTCCGAGGAGGACGGTATCACGCTCCAGAGCCTTCGCAAATTCGAGTCACTTGGCATCCCGGTGGTATTGCTCGACCGCGAGGTCGACAGCCGCTTCTTTGACCGCGTGGTCACGGACGACGAGCGCGGCGTCTACGAGGCGGTCAGCGAACTGATCCGTCTCGGTCACCGCAGGATCGCGATCGTTACCGGTCCCAAGGCGTCCCGCCCCGGCCGCGAACGTCTGAGAGGCTATGTCAGAGCCATGCAGACGCACGGCATCGAGCTTCGCCCCGGCTATATCCGCGAGGGAGACTTTAAGGTCAGCCGCGCGTATGAACAGACGGTGGCGCTGTGCAGGATGTCCGAGCCGCCGACGGCGATCTTCGCCTCGAACAACATGACCACCTACGGCTGCTTGAAGGCGTTCAACGAGCTGGGGCTTCGCGCCGGCCGTGAGATCTCCCTCATCGGCTTCGACGATATCGACGCGCTCGGCTGGCTGAATTACAACGTTTCCGTCGTGAACCGGGCGGTTCCCGAGATGGGGGAGCGCGCCATGCGGCTGCTTTTGCAGCGATTTGAAAAAGAACGGCAGACGCAGGTCGGCACCCGCGACTGTCTGCCGACGGAATTGATCCTTCGCGGGTCGGAATCTATGAAGTAAACGATAACAGGCAACATCAGTGTAGAGAAAAAAGTCCCGTACTGTTCGTTGCCTTTCTGTTATCCAATATTTGTAAGCCCTTACAAGCTGAGTTTTTCTTTTGATTGTTTTTGACGCTTCCGCCGCGGCACGGCGGCAACCATTCCACTTTTCATCAGGAGGTCGTTATTTATGAAACAAAAGGTTACTGTTTTCGGCAGCTTTGTTGTGGATCTGATGGCCAGAACCCCGCATCTGCCCGTCCCCGGCGAGACGGTCAAGGGCAGCCTGTTCAAGCAGGGGGCGGGCGGCAAGGGCTTCAATCAGGGCATCGCTGCGCACAAGGCGGGCGCGGACATCGCCATGATTACAAAGCTCGGCCGTGACTCCATGGGGCAGGTAGCGCTCGACGCGATGGATTCCGTCGGAATGCCGAAGGACTATCTGTTCTTCCACGACGAGATCGCTACCGGCATCGCACTGATCACCGTTGACGAAAACACGAGCCAGAACGAGATCGTGATCGTCCCCGGCGCTTGCAGCACCATCACGGAGGAAGACATCGAGCGCGTCAAGCCCCGTATTCTGGAATCGTCCTACGTGCTCCTTCAGCTCGAGGTCAATCAGGATGCCAACGAAAAGGTTGCGAAGCTCGCAAAGGAAAACGGCGTCCGTGTGATTATCAACACCGCACCGTATCAGCCCATTACCGACGAATTTCTGCGCGGCACCTATCTGGTCACGCCGAACGAGGTCGAGGCCGAGGAATTGACCGGCGTTCCCGTAACCGATCTGGAGAGCGCCGACCGTGCGGCAAAGGTCTTCTTTGAAAAGGGCGTCGAGAATGTCCTGATTACTTTGGGAAGCCGCGGCGTTTACATCAATACCGAAGGCCGTTCGGAGATCGTTCCGGCCTATCGGGTCAAGGCCGTCGACACGACGGGTGCCGGAGACGCCTTTAACGGCGGCCTGCTGGCGGCGCTGGCGGAGGGCAAGAGCCTTCACGATGCCGCGCGCTTTGCCAACGCTCTGGCAGCCATTTCGGTCCAGCGAATGGGAACGACCCCCGCTATGCCCACGCGTGCGGAGATCGATGCGTTCCTCGCTGAACACGCCTGATTTTGTCTATATCCCTCGGGGAGGCCTCCGCGTTTGCTCATCATGCCGCGGCAGGCCCGGAGCCTCCCCACCTCAAAAACCTGTCTGAACGGGGAAGCGGCCCGGCGCAGCGAGCGCCTGCCGCCCCTGACGGAAAAATATTAAGGAGGCTATAAAATGTTAAAAGGAATCCCTGATATCATCGGCTCCGATCTGCTGAAAGCGCTGGCCGATACGGGTCACGGCGACCTGATCGTTATTGCCGACCACTTCTACCCGCCCATTACCAAGACCCCGAACGGCGTCAGCATTCAGGCAAAGGGTGTCGGCGCGGCGGAGATGGTGGACGCGATCCTGAAGCTGGTACCGCTGGATGTCGAATATGAAGAGCACCCGATCGAATACATGGTGCCCGACGCGGATTCCGGCGTTGTGCTGAAGTCCTCTCCCGTCTGGGACGACACGATCAAGGCGGTCGTCGCCAACGGCTATGATGCAAAGTGCGTCGGTGAGATCGAGCGTACGAAGTTCTATGAAAAGGCCGCGCGTGCGTATGTTACCGTGTGCACCAGCGAGCGCCTTCCCTACGGCTGCATTATCCTGCAAAAGGGTGTGCAGTGATTCAATCGGATGTTATTGCGGACGCAATACATTATAATTAAAATCAGGAGGAAAGAAACATGAAAAAACTTATCGCACTGCTACTCGCCGTTGTCATGCTTGCCGCGCTGTTTACCGGCTGCGCCAAGGACAACAAGGACTCCGACACCGATGGCAAGACCTACAAGATCATCTATGTTACCCCGTCCACCGCTTCTGACTTCTGGAGCCAGGTCGAGACCGGCATCAAGCAGGCTCTGAAGGACTACGAAGAGAAGCTCGGCATTAAGATCGACTATTCCCGTATGGGCCCTGCGGAAGAAGTTGACGCAGAAGGATATGTTGCTTCCATGGAAAGCGCCATCGCCGCGAAGCCCGACGCGATCCTCACCGCTACCCTGAACATCGACCCGACCGTCCCCAAGGCACAGGAAGCCACGAAGGCCGGCATCATCCTGAACTTCGTTAACTGCGGCCTCGGCAACGGCGACGACGGCAAGAACGCCGACTCCTACAACCAGTTCTATTACTGCTCCAACACCACCATCGGCGAGATGGCTGCCGAAGCTTTCCTCGCAGCGATGGAGGCAAAGGGCCTGTCCACCGATAAGGGCGTCATCGGCATGCAGATGAACATGGAAAACGCTGCTCTGGACTTCAGAATGCAGGGCTTCCGTGACTACATCACTGAGAAGGCTCCCGGCCTGACCATGACCGACACCGAGTACAACGGCAACGACTCCGCTGACTCCCAGTCCGACGCTGAGGCTACCATCTCCGCTCACGGCAAGGACCTCATCGGCATCTACGCCGGCAACAACGTCACCTGCGACGGCGTCTGCAACGCTCTCCGCGCTGCCGACATGAAGGAAGGCGTCGTTTCCGTCGGTGTTGACTCCGACGACGTCGAGATCGCCGCTCTCCGCGACGGCTATCTGTCCGCTATCATCGTGCAGGACGCTTTCACGCAGGGCTACCGCTGCATGGAGAACGCGATCCTCACGCTCCACGACGGCAAGAACCCCGAGACCTCCAAGCAGGTCAACATTCCTCCGGTCATCGTTACCGCCGAGAACATTGACAGCGAAGAGATCCAGTTCATGATGTCCCCGTACGTTAAGTAAGATCCTCTTCCCCCCTAAAAAAGCAAACGACCGACTAAACCATGGAGGCCGCTGCGGTTTCGCAGCCGCAGCGGCCTTTCCCCAAAGAAACGAGGGTGCAACAGTGCAAGATACAATCTTGAAAATCGAACACGTCAGCAAGTTTTATCCCGGCGTAACGGCACTGAATGACGTGAGCTTCACCCTGCAAAAGGGCGAAGTGCGGGCGCTGGTCGGAGAAAACGGCGCCGGTAAATCCACCCTGATCAAATGCATCATGGGTGTCGAAAAGCCCGAACAGGGCAAGATCACCATGGAATACAACGGCGAATGGGTCGTTAATTCCAGCGCGGTCGAAGCGCAGTCGCACGGCGTGTTTGCGAACTATCAGCATGTCAATATCGCGCCGGATCTGAGCATTGCGGAAAATTATTATCTGGGTCGGCAGCCGAAAACCAAGCTTGGCCTCGTAGACTGGAAGAAGATGGCGAAGGACAGCAAGGTCATCATCGACAAGTTTGAGATGGGCGTCAACCCGCGCGAAAAAATCCGGGAGCTGCCCATTGCCATGCAGGCGATGGTAACCATCAGCAAGATTTCTGTTAACGAGGACATCAGACTTGTCATTTTCGACGAGCCGACGGCTCTGCTGGAAAATGAAAAGGTTGAAATATTATTCCGATTTATCAAGGAACTGAAGGAAAAGGGCGTCAGCATCATCTATATCTCTCACCGCTTGGAAGAGATCATGGACATTTGCGATACCGTGACCATCCTGAAGGACGGCACTTATGTTGACACCCGCAATGTGGCCGATGTCACAAAGGATGACCTGATCTCCATGATGGTCGGACGCCAGATGACCGATATCTACAATATCAAGCATTTCGAGCCGGGCGAGGAGCTGCTGCGCGTGGAAAACTTCACCGACAGCAAGCACTTTAAGAACGTGAGCTTCAGCCTGCACAGAGGCGAGATTCTCGGCTTTGCGGGTCTGGTCGGCGCAGGACGAAGCGAGGTTATGCGCGCGCTGACCGGCGTGGAGAAGCGCCTGAGCGGCGATGTTTACCTGCACGGAAAGAAGGTACATCTCAAGGATCCCTCCTCCGCGTTGCACCATGGGATCGGCTTCCTGACTGAGGATCGCCGTGCCGACGGCTGCGCGCTGAAGCTGGATATCAAGACAAACATCAACATGAGCTCCTACGACATGATCAGCAAGGCCGGCTTCGTCAACCTGCACAAGGAGCGCAAGCGCGCCGAGGAGCATTCCAAGAGCGTCAATGTCAAAACGCCGTCCATATCCCAGCTTGTCGGGAATCTTTCCGGCGGCAACCAGCAGAAGGTCGTTATTGCCAAGCTGCTGTGCCGCGACCCGGAGATCTTGATTTTTGACGAGCCTACCGTCGGCATCGACGTCGGTGCGAAGCAGGAAATCTTTAAGCTGATCGAGCGCCTGACCGAACAGGGACGCGGTATCATTTTGATTTCGTCCTATCTGCCGGAGGTCATGGGTCTTTCCGACCGCCTGATCGTTATGGCGCAGGGCAAGATCACCGCAGAGTACGATAAAGAAGCTTTGAAGACGCTCACGGAAGCAGACGTTCTCCGCATGGCGTCCATTGAAGACTAAGAGGAGAGATCGCTATGTCCACTACTACGCTTACAAAAAACAAGAAGCCCAACGCATTTTTGCGGCTGACCAAGCGCTCCGAATTTACGATCGGCCTTGTCGTGATTGTTTTGTTCCTGATCGGCACATTCGGAACGGATACCTTCTTCAGCACCTATAACGTCCAGAACCTTGTCAAGCAGGGCGCGATCGTCGGCGTGCTGGCCGTTGCCCAGACGCTCATCATCATCACCGGCGGCATCGATATTTCCGGCGGCGCCATTGCGGGTCTCGGCTGTATGTCCATGGCGCTTCTCATGCGCGGCGTCGGCACACAGAACCTCTGGCTTGCGCTCATTGTCAACTTTGTCGTCTGCACGCTCTGCGGCTTCCTCAACGGCGTTATCATCTTCGACCTGAAGGTCCCCGCCATGATCGCCACCCTCGGCACGCAGACCATTTACCGCGGCATCCTGAAGCTCCTTTGCGAAGGCAACTCCATCTCCTTCTTCGAGGCCGACGGCTCCACCTTCGTCAAGGTCTTTGAAAACATCGGCAACTACAACGTCTTCGGCGTCATCCCCGTTCTGACCTGCATCTGGATCATCGTTGCGGTCATTGCGTTCCTGCTCCTTCGTTACAGCGTCTTCGGCCGCAACCTGTTTGTCATCGGTTCCGGCGTCGAGGTCGCGCGTTTGAGCGGCGTTAAAGTCCGGAAGACTTTCTATCTGGTCTACTCGCTGGCCGGCTTCATTTACGGCATTGCCGCCGTTATGTTTGCCGGACGCGTGCTCCGCGCCATGCCGAATACCGGCGAAGGCTACGACATGAACGCGATCGCTGCGGCGGTTATCGGCGGCGCATCGCTCTCCGGCGGACGCGGCGCGATCACCGGTACCTTTGTCGGTACGCTTCTGATGGTCACGATTGAAAACGTCGGCAAGGCGTTCCTTATCAACCCCTATATCCTCGAAGTCACGACCGGCGCACTCATCATCTTCGCCGTGGCAATGGATATGGTCAAGAACCGCAAGAAGGCCTGACCGCATAATCACAACGATAGGTTATACTGATACCGCGCAGTATAACGTTCCTCTTTCATCCTTCTCCTTTTTGTCCCCCACCCTTGCAGCAAAGCCGTACCGAATCTGCGTTCGGTACGGCTTTGTTCAGCGTGTTGAAAGGTGCAGCGCCTTTCGGAACACGCCCGGATAACGGCCCTTCGCAACATTTTATCATAGCTTGTCATAGCCTCCCTCACCGGTGCATAGGATTTAACACGAGACTGTGGGGGAGGCTATCTATATGAACAATCTTTACGCCGACATTGCCAGACGGACGGGCGGCGACATCTATATCGGAGTGGTCGGGCCGGTTCGCACAGGCAAATCAACATTTATCAAGCGGCTGATGGAGGAGCTGGTGATCCCGAATATTGAGGATCTCTATCAACGCGAGCGTGCCAAGGATGAGCTGCCGCAGAGCGGCTCCGGCCGCACGATCATGACGGCTGAGCCGAAATTTGTCCCGGAGGAAGCCGTGCAGATCACGCCCGACGGGACGGCAAAGCTTTCCGTCAGACTGATCGATTCCGTGGGCTATATGGTCGACGGCGCGATCGGTGCAACGGAAAACGGCGAGCCGCGTATGGTAACGACACCGTGGTTCGACGAAGAGCTTCCTATGACGCAGGCGGCCGAGCTGGGAACGAAAAAGGTCATGGAGGACCATTGTACGATCGGTATTGTGGTCACGACCGACGGAACGATTACGGATATTCCGCGCGCAGACTATATCGCGGCGGAGGAACGCGCGATCCGCGATATGCAGGCGACGGGGAAGCCGTTTGTCGTCGTGGTCAATTCCGTCCGTCCCAAGAGCGCGGAGGCCCAGACCCTTGCCGAGTACATAACGCAGACGTACGGCGTCGGCGCGATTGCGGCGGACTGCCAGGGAATGCACGAGGCGGAGCTGAAGGAGCTGCTGCGGCAGGTGCTCTATGCGTTCCCAATGCGGGAAATGCGGGTCTTCCTGCCCGCGTGGGTGCAGGCACTGGAGCTGGATAATCCGCTCAAGGCTGCATTGTATGAGGCACTGCGTACCAATGCCTCTGCGATCGGGAAGCTTGCCGAGGCGGAGGCGGCGATCAAAACGATCGCCGAATTGGAGCAGGTCTGCGGATATCGTATTTCGGAGATCGACCTCGGCCGCGGCATCGTGACCTGTGAGTTGGATTTCAGCGAAGGACTGTTCTATCAGATCCTCGGGCAGCGCACGGGCTTTGAGATCGAGAATGACGGACAGCTTTTGTCGCTCCTGACTGCGCTTGCGGAGATGAAGAAGCAGTATGACAAGATCGCGGCCGCGCTCGAGGAGGTTCGGGCGACCGGCTACGGGATCGTCATGCCGACTGCAGAGGAAATGCACATGGAGGTGCCGGAGATCGTCCGCAAGGGCAGTGCCTACGGCGTGAAGCTGAAGGCGAGCGCACCGTCGATCCACTTAATGCGCGCCGATATTCAAACGGAGATCAGTCCCATGGTGGGCGACGAGCAGCAGTCGGAGGAGCTGGTCAAGTATCTTCTGGGCGAATATGAGGGGAATACCGAAAAGCTCTGGGACAGTAATATTTTCGGGAAGTCCGTTTTCGAGCTGGTCAACGAGGGCTTGACCTCAAAGCTCAAACGGATGCCCGACGATGCCCGCTTCAAGCTGAAGGACGCACTGACAAAGATCATCAACGAAGGCGCGAACGGCCTGATCTGCCTGCTTTTCTGATGCAATACGCACAGGTGAGTTTTTTGGCAGGCTCTCGGCATTTCGCTGCGTGAAAGGGAAAGAAAGACTTCGGTCGGAGATTGTAATACACAGGAATCTTTGAAAAACGCCGTTCGACTGCGATTTTCGCGCAGATATCGACCGATAAAGAAAACCCAAAACATCCGCCGACATAATAAGGACGGACAGCCGAAGCTGTCCGTCCGATTTTATTAAGTTATTAAGTATTTAGCTGAGTGCTATACAGAGGATCAATATGCGGAGTTCAGCCACTCGATGCCGTCGATCTGCAGAGCGAAGTACGGCGCGGACTGGAAGTAGGATTCGTGGAAAGCACCGTCAAATACGGCTTCCTCAGAATCGGGAGCGAAGTCACCGTCGGTATCAAGCGCAAATGCGTGAGTCAGCTCGGTACCCTCGACCGTGAAGGTGCTGGTATCAAAGACCTGCAGAGCGCCGCTCTTGATTTTGCCTTCGACCTCTTCAAGCTTTTCAACAGTGCCCTTCGCGCAGATGGCCTCGTTCAGCGTGGTCAGAACGACAGCGCCGTCGGCAATGCCCTTGCACCAATCCTGTTCAAAGGTTTCGCCCTTTGCCACAGCACGGATAACTTCTTCAAAGTAGATGCTCCAATCGATACGGGTGCTGACAAGAGATGCCTCGGGAGCAACGCCCGTCATGTCGTTGTTGTAACCGGTATGGAAAGCGCCCTTGGACTGTGCGGTAGTAGCGGGGGTGGCGTTGTCGGAGTGCTGGGAGATGAGAACGCAGCCCTGATCGCACAGCGCGGCGGCAGCATTGGCTTCCTCAGTCGCGTCGGACCAAGAGCCGACGAACTGGACCTTCATGGTAACGCTCGGGCAGACGCTGCGAGCGCCGAGGTAGTAAGAGGTGAAGCCGGAGATAACTTCAGCGAAGGAGAATGCGCCGACATAGCCGATGACGGCTTCTTCCGCCTTGATATCGCCGTTGTCGATCATTTCCTGCAGCTTCATACCGGCAACGACACCGGCGAGATAGCGGCCTTCATAGATGTTGGCAAATGCATTGTGTGTATTGTCAAGCGCGTCGGTACAGGAAACCTGATTGGTGCAGGCGACGAACTGAACATTGGGATAATCGGGAGCGACCTTCAGCATGTAGTCCTCGTGACCGAAGGAGTTGTTGATGATGAGAGAGCAGCCGGCCTCGGCAAGCTCGATGTTCGCATCTTCACAATCGGAGTTTTCGCCGATGTTCCACTTGACCATCCATTCGACGTTGATGCCCTCAGCCTTCAGGGCCTCGGTGGCAGCGTCCTTGCCGCGGATGAAGTTGTAGGTGTAGCCCTGGTCGTTCTCGTCGCCGATGCAGATCAGGCCGACCTTAACGGTAGTGCCGTCGGTAGAATTGTTGTCCTTGTTGTCGTTGCTGGCGTCGGAATTTGAGGGGTTGTCGGGGTTGGTCTTGTTGCCGTCGGTGTTGTTGCAGCCGGCAAAGAGGCAGGCAACCATGGCCAGAACCAGCAGAAGCGCTAAAATCTTTTTCATGTTTTTTCCTCCTAAAATTTTGGCTCGCTACCGATACGCCTCGACAGCGCTGCCGTATGTACATATCATACACAAAACAGACCCGTTAGACAATAGGCAATTTGTAAAAAATTGCAAAACTCAAAATTTTTGTATATATCTATCAAATTATTAGGCTGAAATGTGAGCAAAGTGACGAAGATAAAGTACGGACTGCATTGGCCCTTAATATAGGTATCGGACGCCTGTGCAGAGAAAATTACAAAAAAATCAAAAAAGTGAAAAAAAGTACTTGACAACGGTGTGAGGGCGTGGTAATATGTGAAAGCTGTCCGCGAGAGCCGAGCGAAAGCAGGCACGGGCGCAGCGGTGTACCTTGTAAATTAAACAACGAGAAACATGAACAAACACCTTGAGCAATGATTGAAAAAAGAGTTGTTCAAATGATGTCAGTGTAAGTGTGAAAACATTGTACTGAGATTGTGAGAATAGCCAACGTAAGA
>CAKTVW010000015.1 GCA_934630495.1 uncultured Oscillospiraceae bacterium | reverse complement strand
CTCGAACATGGGCCTTTGACCACATGTTTGACCACAACGACAGAATAAGAAAATCGAATATCCGGGTGTAGCTCAGATGGTAGAGCGCGTGGTTTGGGACCACGAGGCCGCTGGTTCGAAACCAGTCACTCGGACCAAAAATCCTCTGGGATCGATGATCTCAGAGGATTTTTCCTATTTCTTTGTTTACTGCGACGCAAAAACTGCCCAGTAGATTTGAATTGCTTTACTGTTGTTATCGATTTGTGATTCTGACTCTCTGATGAATGAGGTCTGCGACTCCATCATACAGGTCTATGTCAAACCCTTCGGCTACCTCAAAGCTTACAAAAATACAATAGGGTATAGGATTATGCCCAAGCTTTCCAGCACCCTCTTTACAGTTCACTTTAATTATAAGATCTTCATTGTTCCATGCAATTGGCCGCTCACCAACAAATATTTCATGCTGTAAGGTGCCTTTTCGCACGGCCTGCCACTCGCTATTTTGCCTGGATCCGCTCGGGATCAGTCCTTTCTGCCCATCATCGATTTCAAACCAGAGTTGAGCTGATCGATAGAGTTGCTTGTTTGATTCAATTGGGGATAAATAGGCAAGTGTGACAGTTAGTTTTCTCTTTATAAGTCGTGTAGAAAAGTCAATATGTAGTGGCAATCTAAATACATCTCCTTGATCTTTTTCCAACACACCTCGACCGATAAGAGTTATTCTTTCCTTAGTGCAGTTTTTTACGCGGTCAACATTTGGAATGCCGTTGCCAATCCATCGGCTTAGCTGCTTTGGGCTATCACCCGTTACCCTGCTTAATTCACTTGCGACCTGCTCCCAAGAAGCACCATGCGTTAACATTGCCTTGATTAGAATTGCAGCATAGTCAGATGGCATATCATAGCCAGTTTCGTCAAGAAAAATCTGTGAAAGAGCATCGTGGCACTTAATAGCTTCATGTGTTACTTGAGCAGCCGCATCACTTGTCCCAAAAGAATATGTCTGACCAGATTCTGCCCCTTCATTGTATGGAGCCGCTGTTTTACAGCCTGGCTTCCTATTGTTGTTGGCCCAATCGATGCCGTTCTGGAGTTTTCCTTTGATAAACTTCCGGCCACCATTGTAAAAGAGATCCGGAACGATAACACCACGATATCCCTTTCCAATTGCAGAAACAGGGGATGGCATCCCTTTTTTAACTGCCCAAATTAAACGTTCACTTTCTGTAGCATCCGAATAATCGTCATATAGAGCCCCTACTGTGAGCGCATTTAGACTTTCTGCCGGCGCTAGCACTCGCATATTTCTCTGGTTATCCCGTATTGCCGCCCAAAAAACATCATCTCTCTGTTCAAGAGATTTCGCTTTTAAATCAGCAAAAGTGCCAGGAATCTTGTCAATAATCTCAGCATGATTCCCTGCGCTAATGATGAAAAGGAGCTTGTACTTATATGCTAAGTAATCTACAAGCCGCGCCAAAGGACTCATTTCAGTAGCCAATTGACGCATAGGGTCACCAATAGATAGATTAACGACTTTCACAGAAGGGGCAACTGCATCCTCTCTGTTTTCACCTTCAATCATTCGTTTAACAGCTCTGTGCAAATCGTCTACAAACAATCTATCAGATGGAACCCTTTCTTCTATATTTCCCATTCCTGCGTCACACGGGCGCATAATGGGTCTCATATAAATGGGCGTTGAAATAGGCGCATCATTACGGTTTAAGTCACTATATATAGCAAGCGACGCCATACTTGTTCCATGAGTTCTATATTTACTTTCATAACCACTCGCGTAGTCATCTGGATCATCGATAATCAATCGTCCGCGTAATAGTTCGTGGTTTTGAATGGGCATACCGTCAAAAATAGCACCTATTGGGTTCCCGCTTGGCAATGGTAATTCTCCAACTGGTACTGATAATGCTTCAGTATCAGTTGAGGATAGAAAAGCTGTTTGACATGCTGGCCGGAAAAACATTATGTCATCAACGTGGACTAAAGCTATTTCAGTATAATTGTTAATCAGTTTTTCAATAGTATTCCTTGGCAGCTCTGCAAGAATTGCATGATATGATATTTCCCCGATAGTACACTCTTGAAGGATTTGGCCCCCTAAGGCTTGAATTTCATGAGTTACGGTCTGAGCCGCAACGCTTCTTTTCTGCAAATCGTTGCGGTAGAATAGCTCTATCTCAAATGGGACGAGTGAGTCGCCATCTATTGCAAGCATTTCCCTCCAATAGTCCACGACATGTGTTTCTGATATTCTATCTTGAGCCTCCCACTTACGGATTGCTTTTATTTTGGTAAATACATCGCGAATTCCAGCAAACCCCCGCTGAAAAACAGCCTCCTCACCATTCAAATGTCGTTGCCACAACGATAAGAGTTGTTCCATGGCCTGCTGGTTTGACATTACACAGTATAGTTTTCCGTCTAACATGTTTTCTGAACGGTCCCCATTTTCTACTTCATAAAAATCATCATCTGGTTCAATACTACTGGAGTCTTTATCAAACAGCCACTCTAATCCTTGGCAGTGCTTAACTGCAGTATAAAAATTTTCTACAGATCCCACTATCTCAAATACCAGAGCAAAATCGGGATTGATTCCAACAGGCGATTGTTGAACAGTTATGTTTTTTTGTTCAAATGCTGTACGGAGAGTTTGAAAGGTAGGCTGTAACCTATCGTATTGCCTTTCATAACTGGGGCGCCTGTAATTTTTAAAAACTGGGTTCTTCTGGCTACGTCCTGCGCGCTCAGGCGTTGGGAATAGTATTACAGGTCTTTCTGGCATCCAGCAGTCTCTCCTTTCTGCGGCTCGATACTAAAAATAACTTGTGCTTGCCATTTTTGAATCGCTTGTTCTGTTATTTCTTTTTCATTGCTCTCGGGCAATTCAAGAATATACTGTCGATAAATAGAGTATGCAAATTCTTCTGCTTCAGCGTAGCTTACACCTAGCGTCTTCTTTGCAAGCGTACTCGGCTGCATCCCGAAATGGAAATTATGCTCTTTCTCAAAAAACCGATAATAGCTCTCAAGATTGCTCCTAGTAGGCTTAGGGATTTCTAGACGAATTTGAAATCTTCGCCACGCAGCTTTATCCAATAACGACTCATGGTTTGTAGCCGCAATTGCAATAACATAACTTGGAAGCGAATCGATTTGCATAAGAAGCGAACTTACAACGCGTTTTATTTCACCGGTTTCGTGTATATCGCCTCTCTCTTTCCCTAAAGTTTCAAATTCATCAAAGAACAAAACACATTCCCTTGTCTTTGCGTATTCAAACAACTTTGAGAGCCTAGAAGCAGTTTCACCTAAGTATGAGCCAATAATGCTTTCGTATCTTACAGTAAGGAGAGGCACCATAAGTGCTTCGGCGATTGCTTCTGCTAAAGACGTCTTTCCATTTCCCGGTGGGCCAATCAGGAGAACCTTGTTGCGGGGTTCCAGTCCATATGATTGCAACAAGTCTGCCCGATTGTGTTCGCTAATTAAATCTTGACAGACAACACGAACATAATCGGGAAGAATCAGATGATCCAATCGCTTAACAGGATGCTTTTCTATAATAAATGATTGTTCCGCTGCTCCACTTCGATTCATTATAGGACCTGTTGTGGATTCGCGTGGAGTCATACGTCTGGTTGTACTTAACAGGTCTTCTATCTTGTTTGCTAACACAGTATGCTGTTTCGAACGTTCCTCTGCGCAGAGAGCTTCTGCTGCTTTTCGAAAGCTTGCCACATCATTTATTAGCCCATATTTAATTAATTCACACAATAAATCGGCTCTTGCCATAGCGCATTATTCCTCCTAGCATATTAAAAAGAGCATGGCGACCAGTCAACATAGATCATCCGGTACCTTAATAAAATTATTCTCGCAGAAGTCGTAAAAACTCTTTACCGCTAGATTGCTAGGTACAACATGGCCGTTTTCCCATCTGTTAATAGTCGAGTAACTTACATTAATTGCCGCCGCTAATTGTTTTTGGCTTAATTGAAGTTCCTTACGAACTGATACTACAAACTCAGAGAAAGACAAGCAAATCCCTCCTAATATCGCATTTGCAACACGGGTTTACAATTAAAAGTATAGCATATGCGATATCGATTGTCAACAGGAGCACACATAATAATCTGTCATAAAATCCATAATCATTATTTACAATGGCACAGTTCTTAACTATCTCCGTAAAAAACTACTTAATCAGTTTGATTAAAAACCCTTCTCTATATCTCTACTGGCTTATTGCCTGTTTTCGCCTGCTCCTGTTTCATTTTCAGCTGCACTTTCTCGGCGGCAATGATCTCTTTCACCTCCGCTATCATCTTCTCTAGAAGCACCTCGCACTCTGTTTTCGTCTTTGCATAGACGGTGTGTACCTCGCGTTTGCCTTGGGCATTGGTGGGCGAATAACGGCCCTCGAATAGGTGGTCGTTGAGTTCGTAGATCCCGCCGGTGCCGGGCTTTCGCACCTTGCCCTTGTACGGGGCGAACGGTGGGTTTACGGGCGGTTTTCCGTCTTCGGCGGGAAGTTGGTCCCCTAGCGTTTCGTGGGGCTCGTACGCCTCGCTGTGGCCGATACCGCGCTCAATCTTCTGCGCCGCCTGCCGCTGCATGGCGCCGGTGATGTGGCTGTAGATATCGATGGTGGTCGCTGCGGAGATATGTCCGATGATGGCAGAGAGCGTTTTCACGTCCATGCCGTGCTCCAGGGCGGTGGTGGCGAAGGTGTGGCGCAGATCGTGGAAGCGGATGTCCTTGCACTGTGCCCGTACCAATACTTTTTTCATCTTTCGATAGACGCTCTGCGGATCCAACGGAGCGTCTTCTTTTACCGGCGAGGGGAACATCCAACGTGAGTCCGTCCGCTCCTTCAGCTCCCGCAGCACGGCCAGCACCGCCGGAGGCAGGATCACAACCCGATCCGAGCTTTTCGTTTTCGGCGCCGACTCGTGCAGAGCGCCCGCCACGTGGATCACCTGCCGCTGAATATGGAGTTCGCCTGTGCGCTGATTCAGATCGTCCCACTGCAGTGCACAGATCTCACCTCGCCGCATGCCTGTCGCCAGCTCCAGGAGCATCATCTCGTAAAAGCCGTCCTCCTTCGCCTGGATCAGAAACCGCTGCATTTCTTCGTGGGAGAGCACCTGCATCTCCCGTGCTTTCTTCGGCGGCAGCTTGCAGCTAATGGCGGGGTTGACACGAATCAGCCCCTCGGTCTTCGCCTTTTCCAGCGCGATCCGGCAGGTGGTGTGGCAGGAACGCACCATGCGGTCGGACAGGCCGGGGCCGTAAAGATCACGACGGATACGCCGCCCGTTCCGTTTCAGCTCCGCGTAGAACTGCTGGAGATCACTCTGCGTCAGCTTGCAGAGCGCGATTTCTCCAACGCGCGGGATGATGTGATTGTAGATCCGATCCTCGTAGCACTGCTGTGTCGTGATCCGCAGGCCGGGCTTGGACCAGGTCTGGTACCACAGGTCGATCCACTCGCCGAAGGGCATGTCCGGCTTTGCTCTGCCGGTGACAACACCGCACTTCACTTTGAGTTCTTCCAGCTTTTCCTGACAGACCGCCTTTGACACGGCGGTGACGCTTTTCGTGATGGGCGCGCCCTTCTCGTCATAGCCGACGACGATGCGGCCCTCCCAGCGCCCGTCTTTTCTCAATCGGAGTGTTCCTTCTCCGGGCTTTCGTTTCTTTCCCACGGTTTCAACTCCTTTCCGAACAGTTCCTCCATGAAATCTCCCACGATGATTGAGGCGTTCTTCTGCATGTCCGTGGTGACGTGGGTGTAGGTGTCCAGCGTGAAGCTGGCGTTTGTATACATGGTTTCGCGGCAGGCGTCGATACCTTTCGTCTTCCACATCAAAAAGAAACGCATCATTTTTAACGCTGGCATTGAAAACTGTATGTAGATTCTTTTTACAGAGAGGACATTTCAGCATCGGATACTTTTCTCTGTTTGGATTAGATCCCTTTCTCCGATACACATACATCAGGTCCCCGTTGCTCTGCTCCTTGAGTAAGATCTTATTGCTTTTCATCCCTTCAGCTTGTGATACACCCCCACGGCGATTCCCTGCACCTGCAGGTCGGTCACGTAGATGTCCGCATACTTGTTCTTGTCAGGGTTGCGGGAGCACAGGCAGTATTGCTCCTCCTTTTCATCGTAGCCCAGCACTTTCAGGTTGCTGAGGTTGTCGTACAGCGCTACGACAATATCTCCAATCTCCGCGGTTTGCGTCTGACGGACGATCACATAGTCGCCCTCGTGAATGCCGGCGTCGATCATGGAATCGCCCTTGGCGATCAGTGCGAAGAAGGTTCCCTTGCCGACGAGATTTTCCGGCATACGGATATACTCCAGCACCTCTTCCTGTTCTTCGTCGCCGGGGCCGCAGGCGACACGGCCAAGCACGCGCATACAGTTGACCGGCGTCATCTTCTGTGCCGCTGCCGTGCCGATGCGCTTGCCGTCGTACTCGAGCTCTCCGGCCTCGTCCATGGCGACCAAATAACGCTGTACCGTCGCATGAGGAATGCCGGTGCCGCTGCTGATCTCCCGCATGGAGGGCGACGCGGAGTGACGTCCGATATAGTCGTTGATGAACTCCATGAGCTGGAGTTTTTTAGAATCATCCTTCCGGCGCATAGACAATACCCCCACGACTTCTTTTCTGTCGTGAGGGTATTGTAGCATACCGAACATTCGTTTGTCAATCATATTGAGACATTTTGTCTCAACATGTTTTCGGAATGTATTTCTTTGTCTATTGCTCCGCAATATTTACGCTGCCTGACGCTGCACACCAGCCGCGAGGTCATCCCTAAAATGTATGATGGAAAACCAATGATGGATTAGATTGTCTTGCGGATATAGTAGGTGGATCGCCCGCCGCCGCGCTTTTCGATCTCGCCGCTGGCGCAGAGCGCCCGGAGATGGCGTTCGACCGACGTGGCGCTCATGGAAGTAACAAGCTCGGCAATTTCAGCCTTTGTGAACTTGCCAATTCTCGTTTTCACGGCGTTGCGCACGGTATCCAAGGGAGACGTAGCAACGAGCTCCATCCGTTCTTCAAAATCACGGTATGCCGCGATGACCGTTCCCAGCAGATATTTGATAAACGCGGTTGGATCGTCATTTCCCTCGTGCCAGCCGGTCTGTGAGGCCTCCAGCGCGTCGTAATAGCTCTCTTTCGTCCGAGCGATCTTGGCTTCCAGAGAGATATACTTGCCGATCTCATAACCGCAGCGATAGAGAAGAAGCGTTGTCAGCAGACGCGACATTCTGCCGTTTCCGTCGATGAACGGATGAATGCAGAGGAAGTCGTGGATAAAGCACGGGATGATCAGCAGTGGGTCCACCTTGCCTTCACCGACAGCAAAGTTGTACGCATCGCACAGCTCGCGCATCGCCTCCGGCGTTTCATACGGTGCCAGAGGCGTAAACAGCGCATAGGTCCTTCCGTCCGCCGTGGTCGCACTGATATAGTTCTGTACGTTCTTGAAGGAACCGCCGAAGGCGCTGTCGGTATGGCTGAACATGATCTTGTGAAGCTGAAGGATATAGTTGGGCGTCAGCGGGATATACTCGAAATTCTCATGCACCGTGTTCAGCGCGTCGCGGTAGCCTGCGATTTCCTTTTCATCGCGGGTTCGCGGTGTTGTCTTCTCACTCATGAGCTGCCGCAGGCGCGTATCCGTCGTGCGGATTCCCTCGATCTCGTTGGAGGATTCCGTACTCTGGATCTTTGCGATCTCAACCAGCTTCTCAACATCGGCTGGTTTTTGCCGCAGATAGAGCACCTGCTTTCCTTTTAGCTCATGGATCTGGGAAAGGTATCCAACAATCTCATTGTCCCAAGCCTTTTCTTTCAAAAAGCTGTAATCAAATCTCCGCATTTTCTTCACCTCACTTATATTCTCACCAATTATATCATATTTGGCGAGAATAATCAAGCCGTTGAGGTAATTATTCTTTCGACTGCCTTTGCGGTCTTTCACCGATTTCCGCCTCGAAACTGCGCTTTCTACAGATTCAAGACGGAAAACGGTGCTTCGGTTCTTGTTTTCCCGGTTGTAAAGAAACGCAAAAAACACACTGGCTTTCTGCCGCTGGACATAAAAAAGGGCCCTGAAGGAGCCGATCGACCACTCCGAAGCCCGATTATAAAGATGTGATGCAGAAAGACGGCGTCTGGCATCTGCCGTTTTACATGGCGATGTTTCTTTGATACAATAAGAAAGATCAGCATACTGCCTGCGGTTATCTGCACCGCAGGCGGTATTTTCATCTTTGGCTTGAAGCCGCGCTCCTGTGTTTTCCGAGGTTTGCCCTACATTTTGGGGCAAACCTCTTTTCTGCCGGTCGATAGATTTGCTTTGATGTCAATGGGATACGAAAAAGATGGATTTGCGTTTTTGATAGATGGATTCGAACCCTCGAAGCCTTTTTCTTCCCGAGAAAAGGGATTTCCGCCCCGCCTTATGACAGCAGCCATAAGGCGGGGCGGTATGTGTGAAAGGCGAGTATGAAACACTCACACGAGTTGTGTTACTTCGAGACCGCCGACGAAGACTACTTTGATCCTATCTTTGGATTCGACGATCACGCTCTCGAGTATTTGTCTCATGATCTGATCATCATAGCTGATCGGGTGATTCGCCAAGGCTTCAATAATCGTGAAGATCTCATCGAGTCTGGATTTTGCATTTTCACGCTTTTGCTTCGTATCAGCAATGCGGTCAAGTTGAATCTGCAGTTTTGCCTTTTCATCCATAAGAGCCTTTGCTTTTTCCTCGTCGAAGGCTTCGACATTGTCGGCGGCGATGGCCTTGAGCATCTTTTGGAATTCTGTTTCGATCTCTGCAATCCTGATCTGAAGGTCGAGGCTGTTGTCCTCAGTTGTTTCCGCTGATAAGCCCATGCCGATATGGAGTTTCAGTGTTTTGAGCACTTCGGCATTCTGCTTTGCGGTTTGCAGCACCGCGTTCATGATGGCTTCCTGCAGGACGCTTTCCTCAACACTCGGGGAGTCATGGCAGTATTTCTTGCCATAGTCAAGCCGGTTGATGCACCGCCATACCACTTTCTTCTTGCCATTGGCTGCCCAGGTGCATCTGCGATATGGCGTTCCGCATTCTCCGCAGATCAGAAGCTCTGTTAGAGCGTATTTGCTGGAGTATCGGCCTTGCTCGGTTTTCGTGCCAACCTGCTTGACTTTCCGCTTTCCACCTCGTCTTGCCATTTCTTCCTGCACTCTGCCGAAGGTGCCAGAGTCGATGATTGCGGGATGATTGTTCTCGACATAGTATTTCGGGCGCTCGCCGTTGTTGACCATGACCTTCTTTGGCAGGCAGTCTCTGATGTAAGTCTTGTTGAGGATGGCGTCGCCTATTTCTCATTGGTGAGGATAGATTCAATCGTTCCCCGTTGCCATTGACCGATGCCGGAAGGTGTCGGAATCCCATCGGAATTGAGATCGTTGGCTATCGTGGCGAGGCTGTCACCGGCGAGGAATCTTTCGTAGATCCTTTTGACTACAACCGCTTGCTCGGGATCAATCTCAGGCTTTCCATCCGAGCCTCTGCGATATCCAAGGAAGCGTTCTCCTCCCGAGGCTGCGGAGCTGAAGGAAATTCGCCTGCGCATTACCGAAGATCACGATGTGCGCAGAGCGGCCATGTTTCTGAAGCTTCTCCGCAACAGCTACTCCAGCAGCGGAAAATCCTTGGCTGACTGTGCATTTTTTCTTTCTGTTGTAATAGAGGCACAGACGGCAGTCGCACATTTCTGCCGTGTATTCAAAACGGCGCAGAACCATCACGCCGCTGCCTCGTGGGAGAAAGCCCTTTACTTGCGTCATCATTTGCTCGAGGGCTTTCTGACTCGGTGAATCTGAAAATATCATCGTCTTGCTCCTTTGTCTGTGAAATAAAAAAAAGAGCCAACCGTTTCTTTTCAAAACGATTGGCTCCGATGGCAACAAAAAACGGCAGGTAGTATCTGTTACTGTCTGCCGTCCTTGTACTGTATTCAGTTGTTACTTGGGTTCGTATCTATCTTCAAAGGGGAAAAGCCGTTTTTACATCTACGAATTTAAAACTTTGAAAAACGGTGTTTGGGCAGCAAAAAAGCCCGATAAAATCGGGCTTTTTGCGGGGTACATCTTTTTCGTACCCTCTTGATGGCAGATTTGTACGGAGTCGAACTCTTGGGACGAGATCTATTCTTCGAACTCTCCCCACTTGTCGCTGCCGTCCAGCACCTCCAGCATGATTCTGGCTCCAAGCCGGAACCCACAGACGAACACCTCGCACTCGTTGAGATCGTTCAGCTCCGACTGATTGTCCCGCAGTTTTTCCAGCACCTCTTTCGCTTTCTCCGAGAGCAACGGCGCCAGCTCCTCTTCGTTCTGCAGGATCAGCCTGCCCAGGTTCCACAGGTGGCTACCCTTCTCCACGCTCCGCTCGCCGGGCGTCACGTTCCCATACCACAGTTCTTCCAGGATTTTCATCTCATACCTACGCATAGCAAGAGGGCGACTCCGCGTCGGTCATCACCGACACAAAGTCGCCCTCGGTTTTCATTTGTTCCGCCGCCTTCAACGTGTGCTTGACGATCAGCAGTTCGATATACGTCCGCTCATCGTAATTCTTCGGTTCGCCGTGGATCATGATCTCCTGCATAACGGCTCCCATGATCCCTCCGGCGCCGTACTTCGAACCGCCGCCTTCGCCGCGGTACAGTTCTTCTATGCTTATCCGTGCCATTTCCGCACCTCCTTTGCAGCAAAAACACATACCACAAAGGAGACCGGAAGTCCAGATATTTATCGAAAGAACCCACCACCAAAATGAATATGGTAGCGATCATACTTAAAGACTTGCTGTGCATCCAACAAAGCAAGTGTATTAAAATAAGACTCAACCTGTTCACTATTTGAATACCCTATAAAGGACTTGTCCCAAACAAAGGCAGTATCTCTTATCTCTTTGATAACTACGGGGGAAATTGTTTGTAGCTCAGAGTACTCATCACTTTGATATGAAGCTACGCACTGTGAATACCACGTTATATACTCCTGCTCCAAATGCTCGTTCCAATGGTGCTTATATTTGAATTTAAGCCACACATGAGATCCAAGCCTCTTCACTGACATGTAGCCCGAATTAACATTATCGATTAGCCAGTGCATCCACCCAATTATTCCGCAGGCATACAACAGTTTATTGAGCAGAAGGAGTAATTCGCCATCTACCGGTTTTAGTACAACCCCAGGCAATGACGCAAAGTCTTTATCATAGAAGATTCGTATAAAAACCGGATAACCATAGTCCAAAATACGATATTTATATGGAATATCTTGATCGCTATTATTTAACTGCATAAGTTCATAATACATTTTATCGTAAATACCAATCGCGTTTATAAAATATCGCTGCTTTTCAAGTATATTCCAATACCCACTCAAATCTCTAAGGTTTTCCTCCGCTCTATGTGCAATATCATAAAACACCTTCAGTTTTTTGCTGTTATCATTTGAATTCACACGAACCACACTCTCCTCTGGCTTGGTAGAGGCATGCTTTAATTCTTTTCGGCTTCGGTAGCCAGCAGTTCCAGGCTTTTAGCAACAGATGATAAGGTTTCTGATCTCCTATCCTTCAGCTCGCATTCCCAAATCACAACTACTGACCATCCTTTTTCTTTTAGCTCTGAATAATTTCTATTGTCCCTCTCGACATTTGACATGATTTTCTTGCGCCAAAACTCAGCATTATTCTTTGGCCAAACAAAGTATTTGCACCCTTCATGTCGGTGCCAAAAACAACCGTTTACAAAAACAACTGTTTTGTACTTAGGTAATACAATGTCGGGTTTCCCCGGAAGGAGGGGGTCGTTTTTCCGATATCGGAAACCTTTCGAGAAGAGATACTTCCTGACAGTTTCTTCTGGTTTTGTCCCTTTGGCGTGAATACGTGACATGTTATAGCTACGCTTCTCAGGGGAATGCACATCAGCCATAATGCTCACACCTCTATAAAAACCTTAGAAAACAAAAGCTGCGTAAACACATCCTCAACTTGACTTGCCAATGAAGGAGATTCAATCAAAGTTCCCAGTTCAATATTTCCCATTTGCCCATGGTAAGAAAGATTTGCAGATGTTATTAGAGTTTAGGTTTTGTCAGTTGAGATAACTTTTGCATGTAGTGCAGACATAGGATCTTTTGATTTTTTATAATTAAAGATTTTCAGATATCTGCCCTTATATCTGCATAGTTTTTCAAATCGTGGCTGGGAATCGATGTCGTTAACAAAGAATTTTACCAGAACACCTTGCTGGCTTTTCTGTATGATCCTATCAATCATATCATCGAAATACTCAGATAGAGAGTAGCCTGTAATCAGGATGCTACTCTTTGATTCAGACAGCATTTTCTCAACAGTGTTTTTGGTCGATTGAGTTCTTGTTGAAAATGATGGCGGTGCTGTCAAGACAAGGCTTGCTCGTTCTCTCGGTACATTATAAACATCACTAATAAGCACGTAAATATCACGCGCCTCTTTCTCTGTTACCGACGGAAACTGCTTTCGTATTGTACACAGTATATCATCAGAAGGGGCATTCTCGTATACAGTATTCTCCTTAATCTGCCCTAGGAGAATATCCAGATTCAGATTTCCAGTTGACACAGCTCCGACACCAACTCTCTGAAATACGCTTGGGATTCGCGCCCGGCAATTGGGACAACCAGCCCACGATCAAGCATACGGTTCCCGTTTTCGCATGCTGTTTCTGATACCATGCAACATGAGTGACAAGCTGCACCATTTGAGTTGTTTCCGGCTGGATAGTGATTCATGCATTCAGGGTCATTTGTGCAAAGAAGTGCTTCCTGAAATGCATCACGCATAATAGGTACCAGTCGGCCAATGTCACCCAGTTCAACAAGCCCACCCAGCGAGCCTTCTTTGTCCGCGCTTCCGGTATAGAGCAAAATGCCACACATTTTATCGCTAAAATAGATTCGCTCCCGAATAGCTGAGGATGAATAACCGGATGACAGGGCCATTTGCTTTATCAGAAGATGCGAAAAGGTGTGCATCAAAACATAGGCAGCATCTCTGAGAACCGTAATTGTCCACCCTTTTGCCTCGCAAAAATCCTTGTAGCAATCTGCATACCGTTTGGACAAAGCTGGAAGAGCTCCAGATGTAATCCACGAATCCAAGGTTTCTCGATTAAATTCAATAAAGACACCTTCTCCGTTTACTTCTGCAGCCGGGAGCCAGCGCTCAGAGGTTCCCTTGTTCAGATATACTACGTTTGTTTGAATGTCAGCATCAGGATCGGGAGCTTCAACTCGGGTAAAGCCAAGGAGGACCCGAACCTCACGCAGTCGTGTAATTCGTATGACTCGATTAAAATAAGGCTTTAATGGTTCCGGCAATTCGTCTTCTTCTGCCTTGAAGTGTTTTTTGTTGGAGGCGTAAACCGGATCATTATGATGGGTAATCGCCTCATATTCCATCTGCTTGATTTCTTTGAATTCTTTTATGTTGTTGAGGCGCCGATCAAGAGCCTCATCGAATTCTTCACGTGGAAATGAACTGAAGTATTTCTCATAAACTTTTGTTACGCCAAGATCGCCAAACATTTCCTTTGTTTCTTCAATTAAGCGTAAATGTTCATCAATCAAATTGAAGAGCGGGTTGATCCAAGGCGGTATGGAAATTGCGCTTCGTGTTACAGAGAAATAAACATTGGAAGCACCGCGCTGCGAGGGGATTAGTGGCTTGTGGCAGGTCTTGTTTCTGACATTTGGCCGGAACGGATGCCGGCCAGAGCAACAGAGTCCATCAAAGTTTTCTTTCTGTGTCGCACCGCTCATGCTCCGCTTATCTCCGCAACTGCATTCAACCCACATATCTGCAAGCGTTGAGGTGTTGCCTGTAGAATACATTCGAAGCGTACCATTACATTTTTTGTCACCGCGATGAACCCACCAACGCCAAGGGAAATCGTCCATATGCCCGTCTTCACAAATGGTAATAAAACGTGACGGATATGCAGGGCGGTGGCAATCCGGGCAGGTAACGCCAAATTTGAGATATCTGTCTAAATCGAAATTTTCACGGGCATCAAACAGTCTGCCGCATTTTAAGTTTGAGCAGACATGCATATAGGGAAAGGTCGTGACAGGGATATCTCCGGCATTGGAAGTTCTGGGCATGTAAAACCACTGAACACCGAGATAAGATGCCAGTCGCCCATCAATGATTTTCATGCCTTTTTGTTTCCAGTAGTTTGTATCAAGAACGGTTACGGAGTCCTTTACTGCATCGACAATAGAGCCCGGACCAAAAGTCGTAATAATCTGATTGGGCCTGAGCTCGCCGAGCTTATTGTTGTCAAAAGCCATGGTTCATTCCTCCGTATAGTAATACATATTTGCCGAGTTCTCCACTTCCCGCATGGAGCTGAGAGTTGCTTTTTCGGTAGTATCACATGGCTGCCCATAGTAATTCATCAACCGATTATAGCGATCTGTGGCATAGACATAGTATCGAAGCCCCTTCCTTTGTGCAGCCAGCAGCCTCCAGGAGTCAATAAACAGGTCAATTTCCGTCTCAACATCATGACGTGCAGAAGGCTTGACGATGTTTAACCTCCTCAATATGATTGCTTTAATTTCGGACAACTGTTCTTTCGTCATGCTTGCAATGTTGCCCGCTTCTGCATTGGACGCAAAAGCAGGGTATTTCAACCGGATCGCAGAGATTACAAGCGCATGGAGAACGCGATCCCTCGCTCGCGCAGAAAACGGAGTCGCTGTTGTCCCTTCCACAAAGCGATACAGCTGGGAATGATAACCGGTAAAGTTCTCATAATGAGACAAATCCCGAGGCCGATAAGGGTTATACAGTGTAACTATAATGCCTGGAAAGGCACGCCCAATTCGGCTGGTGGCCTGAATGTATTCCGAATTCTGTTTTGGCTGACCGGTTACAACCATTAGTCCAAGCCGGTCTACATCCATACCTACAGCAATCATGTTGGTAGCAATTGCTGTATCAAGGCATTCTTTCGCTGTGTACGGCGTTTCTAGCTTTTTCAGCTGATCCGGTATCTTGTAGGAGGGCATGCGTGAGGTGATTTCAACACTTGCGCTCTTGTTAAGATAACGGGTCTTATCCATGTCGTAGCGTTTCTTCAACCGATTGATTCGTTTCGGAATGTCATCCTGGAGCAACCGGACAGCGCCGCCCAATTCACGAATACTGTTATAATACCCAACCAACGTGTAATAAGGATCTATGACATCCTTATACTCATCCTTTAGCGATAAGTCATAAACAGTCTGAAGAATAATGGCATAAGTTCGTAGTAAAGCTGTTTTTACAGATTGCCCTGGCGCACAAACGCCAACATATCTGCGGAACGGATTCTCCTCCACCGGGATTTCCCGAATAAAGAAGCTGTCGCCTATTTCAAAACCGCTGGGTGGAAACTGCGCAGTTTTCTTGCGTGCATACAGGCATCGGGCTTGTTCGCTGGCATTCTTGATGGTTGCAGTGGAAACCACATATTTCGGGAGAATCGTCTTTTCACCGCATTGATATGTACACATATCTTCAATAATCGTCTCATATGCGCCGTAAATGGTGCCAAGAGGCCCGGTAATCAAATGAAGCTCATCCTGGATGATCAGTTCCGGGGGAAGGAAGGGCTTCACTGAAATTACGGTTGATGCCGGCAAATCGGCCGTCTGGCGGTGATTATGTGATTCGTCATCACCAATTGCCACAAAACCATCTCTGCTGCAAAAACGATCAACTCGGCCGAAAAGAGCATTTGTTTTTACATCCCACGGGAGCCGTGCGAACTTATCCACAGTAGACAGGATGATCGTCGGGCATTTAGCATAGATTTCCTCGTCAACGAGGAATACAGGAAGTTTCTTCTTCGGATTTTTGTATTTATAAAACAGGCAATCGCGGTCAGAGCAGTATACAGATACAGATTTTGATGCAGTATCTATATAGAAATTATCTTCCGTCAGGGGTTTGCCGCAGAATGGGCATGTCAGGAGCTGCTTGTATAACAGGTTGCGGTTCCGCCGCGCCTCCTGAGGCTTCTCCGGCGTCTCCTTCAAATCTTCGAAGCTGTTGGGAGTGACGCCACCGCCAACCCAAAACCCGATGCTGATAGGAGCTTTGCCGTATTTAGGCTCTTCCTTCTGGCGAATCAGTTCGGCAGCAACCACCATTTTTGTAATACGATCTCTTTGCTGAGTAGTAAGCAATCGGAGCGTATAACGAAGGATCGCTGTGACGCCACCATCATGATTAAACTCGTCTGAATCGTTGGCTGTCAATCTGCGGTGAGCGATCACAAATGCCATTAAGCCAAGATATGCCTCCGTTTTACCACCGCCAGTGGGAAAAAACAGTAGATCCACAATTTCCCGATCGTCATGAGAAGGATTGACAATGCCCGCCAGGTTCATGAGGATAAACGCAATCTGGAAAGGACGCCAGCTAAAGTCATTCTTCTGATTTCTGGGATCAACAAAGTCCCGGAAACTGCAGGCAACACCGTCCCCGTGCTTTTTGGAATAATTCATGATATTACGCTGCAAAAGCATGGCCCGGTTCATAAAACAAAAGGCGTCAAATGCGGTATCGTTATACTGAAGCAAATGGATTCCTTCCCGGATACGAGCCAATGCCCCGAGACATTTGGATGCAACACCATCACCGATCTTTGCTTTGAAAGCCGCATCCTGCATTTTTGCATCCGAGACAATGCGAGTCTGGATCCACCGATCATAAGAATCTGCCAGAACAGTAAGGCGAGTAATAATATCGTCTTTTCGTTTCGCCGCGGATAAGGCACGCATAGAGAAGAATGTGGGATCAAAGCCTTCCAGAGCAGGGCTGACACCGGGGAATTCATACTGCGGGATAAAATCAGACTGAACATACGCCGCTTTCCCGTCAATTACATTTCCCCAGGTCGCGGCACAGCCACGACCTCTTCCAAGGATTGGCCGCTGCTCAAAATAAAACTCGTCCGCCTCCAGAACTTCCCTGCAAATATGTTCAGCGATAAAAACAGGAGATCCGTTCCCGGCATACGCTTTAATACCGACCTGGAACATCATGGATTCCACGTCGCTTTCTGCATTATGCCGTTTGTTCATAACATACGCGGTTACAAGAGAATAGCCTCGTTTCAGGTGAATCCTGGAAATGTGAACCTTTATATTCGAATCACAGGCAAGTGAATAGTCCTTTGCTCGGTCAAATGAAGTGAAGTCAATAGATAAGGTCTCTTTCATCGGGTTCCGTGTATAGGTCGCAACACTGATCTCTTTGCCGTCCTTTGTCAGCCTTTTCTCTGACGACTTTGCATAGTCACCCCAACAGATATCCAGATTGATCTGTTCTGTGGCATCTTCGATGTAAAAGCTGATACCTATTGACGAAGGAAGCTGAAAATGTGTGACAGAGACCGGCTCGTTGCCATCATCTTCACCAGCGGTATAATCCTCATCATCTTCGCTGACAACAACCGTGTCTATTTCTTGTTCTCCCAGATCTTCTTTCTCGCGTTCAGCTTCACTCTGAGAGATAAGCATGCCAATAATATAGGCATGCTTGGGATTCTCATCGAGAACTTCCGTCTCCGATACCGGCCCCATCAGATCCGTTCTGACGTCGTCAATTATCTTTTGACGAACAGCGGCAAATTCAAAACGATCAGGCATAATCAACCCTCCTGAATCCTGTGTGCGGTCCCAAGCGTATACTTGCAGGTGTTCCCCGGATGAATGTTATTATCTGTTATCAGGCGATACTCCCACGGCTTTCCGTCCGGATCAGCTGCCGAAGCGAACCGACACCACTTGATGCCTTCTCTGGCTTTGGCTAACACATCTGCATCGGTCGCCTCATTTTCGGCTTTTACTTCAACCATGTACTTCTTGGCGTCCGTTTCCACCAGAAAATCCGGATTATACTGCTGACCGGCCTGCCAGAACAGGCCGAGCTGGTTAAGAGGCGGCTTGATCCAGCGGATCACATCTGCGTCCTCTTCCAGAATGATGGAAAAAAGGCGCTCGGAGTCACTGTCAAATGCGTTTTCCGGATAGTATGCTTTCTTATATCCGGTGAACAGGTACTTTTTAATATTGGTTTTATCGGTGAAAGGCCGGTCGAACCGAACCTTTCCATCCTTTTTGACACTCTTTACAAACTTGCGGAAAAGTATCAGGTCCTTCTGAACGATATGGACATCATAGGTTTTCTTGTCCATATGCTCATATAGCTGCTTTCGGAGATCGTTTACAATCAGTGGCGCATATCTCCGCACGATTTTCCGCTTTTGCTCATCGTCCCCTTCAATCTGATTCAGATACTGTCCTACGATATCAATAATCAGGTCAGCATCGTCCCAGGAAAGCTCGCTGACAGAGTCCAGCAGCATGCAGGCCAGGGTGTTCATGGCGTCATCCACTTCCAACGCCTGAGCGTCCACGGAAGCAAGCATTTGCTGGTGAATGGCATCGAACCGCTCGATGGTAGCAGATGCCACTTCAAAGTCCTGAATAGAGCGATGCACCTCAAAAGAACGGAAATATACGACGGATGTCGTTTGCACAAGAATCTTTGGTACAGAGATCGCTTTGACCGAGTATTCTTTCAATTTTCGAACAAAGGTTTCTTTGCTCATGGGTGCTTTTGCTTTTCCACCAGCAGTCGTTTGCCCGGATACAGTTTCCGACTCAGCAGTATCCCCGGCAGAGGTGTTCCCGAACTCAAAGAGTGTGATTTGTTCTCCATCGGACTGCGTTTCTTCCTGTGGTTTTGAAGATCCAAACAATTTCAGATAAGAGGCATACAGCGCAGCTTGTGTCTCCGGATCGTCCATACTGGAGAAGGATTTGACTCCGGTATCTGTGATTACCTGATCGAACAAAGAGATCTGCGCTTCGTCGGTTGCTCCGACATCCACGGAATCCGTCTGCTCAACACCTGATTTGTCCAGATCACGATAACGGAAAATATCACTGCTTCGGATCTCGTCTACCAGTTCCCGGTAGTGATCGTGAGCAACAATGTCCAGCGTGTCGATATCCTCATTATGGGTCGCTGAACCGAACGGGAGGCGCAGACCTCTGCCGATCGTCTGCATCGCCAGAATATCGCTCTTTGCTGCATTCAGAGGAATGATGGTGAACAGGTTGTTGACGTCCCAGCCTTCCTTCAGCTTATACACATGAAGCACAATCTCCGCCGGGTTGTCATTCCGCTCAATGGACAACAGCAGACGGATGTTCTCTTCTGTTTCCTCTCCCCGCATGTTGGAGTGGATTTCGATAACACGCCCTTTGTATTTCCCGTGCTGGAAGCTGTCGCTGTCGATCAGTTCCCGGATTTGCTTTGCATGATTGGTATCCTTGCAGGCAATCAGAACAATGGGTTTCACATACTCCAGGTTGTTGTCCGCACAATACTGGCGCAAAACTGCTTTGCGGTGCTCGTGCAGGGTCAAGCCATCAAGGATTTTCATCTCTTCGATGTCCTCATCGCTGTATCCCGCCATGTTGGAACGCCCCATGACAACGGGCGTTTTCAGATACCCTTCCACTGCGCCGCGGGCAAGGTCATAGGAATAGATGACATTGCTGACCGTTTTCGGCGTCGCCGTAAACTCCAGGCCCAAGACAGGCTTCAGATAGTTGATTGCTTTCATGGAGGCCGGGGCGTAGTAGCGATGTGCCTCGTCCATGCAGATTACCAGATCATCAAAGCCGGAAAGCACATCGGCAAAGGACATGCCCAACTCCTCTTTAAACTTGTGAAAATTGAACTGGGTATCTGTGCGGCTGTTAAAGATTTTACCAATGTTGAAGATAAAGAGCTGAATCTCAGAAGTCTTTTCCAGATGAATCCTCATCTGTTCATACTGAGCCGGATAGGAGGTGTAATTCTCTCCGTCATACACCTTCGGCCGGCCCATTTCCGCTTCCAGGCCCTTGAAGATATACTTCGGGTGGGCCGGATTGGATTCTTTGCGCAGCTTTTCATAGATTGTGTTACCGGGCGCCAGAATAAAGAAGTGCCGATAGCCTTTGGTTTTATAGAGATAGTAGATGCAGGCGCCCATCAGGCGGGTCTTGCCGATACCCGTTGCCATGGCATAACAGAAAGAGGGGAAGTCAAACTGTTCTGCAACATGGATTTCCCGTTGGTTCTCGCAGTTTTCGGACGCTACAGTCTCAACCGCTGCTTTGCTGTCCTTTTTGTAGTCGCAATTGGCAGAGATCTTGTCCAGAAAAGCAAGAGCTTCCTGCTGCGGGGGGCGCAGGCTCATGGCATAACTGATCTTTTTTACAATATCAGTCATTATCGCACCTCGCTTTCAAAATCGCACTTTTCCAGAAGATCCTTCGGGATCTTCTTCACCTCAATGTTATCCGGGAGCCGCAGATCAGACTGGATTTTTGTCCCATAAATCAGAAGAGACTGATCCTCTCCCAGTGTCGTGGCAACAGACATCACATATTCCGCGTTCACAAATTCCTTTGTGATATGGATGAAACGCTTCTCGGAGGAATAGCCGTGAAAATTGCCGCCAGGTTTATACCGAAAACCTTCCAGTTTGCAGATCGCTTCGCACATCATCTCAAAGGTGTACTCCGGATTGACTTGATAGACCGGCAACTTGTCATTTTTGATCAGCAGGCTGGGGGCGAGCTCATAAAAATGGTACCCGCCACCACCATGCCAGTCGACAGCTTTGCTGATACCAGAATTATCTGTATCCGAAATAACTGAATCTAAACGCTTTTTACAGTGTGTATACGCTTGCTCGCCCATCTCAATTCCAATGTATCGACGTCCCATCTTGTGGGCAACAGCGACCGTTGTACCGGAGCCCAGAAAAGAGTCCAGAACCCAGTCTCCTTTGTTCGTCGCAATTTCGAAAACTCGCTTAATCAGATGCTCTGGTTTTTTCCCTTTCGGGAAAGAAACGCCGCCCTCATTGTGCAGATTATTCGACAATATGTCATCCCACAATGTCGTTAATGGCTCAGCGGAAACAAGCTCGCCATCAATTTCTTTTAATTTGTCCTTGTAGAACAGTATCCGTTCACCGTTTATGAAATACATATCGGGACTGTTTTCCCTGGGCAAATAGAAAACAGCGTCTCGATTGTCAGCAGATTTGCGGACTTTCTCTTGAATTTCCTTCCCGACGCTTGCCATATCTGGGCGGGCAGTACGTATTACAGAATCAGCGTTCTTTATTACAAATTCATTTAGAAGCGAAGGATTCGCCTTAATCATTTTTCGCGCATCAGAAACAGATAAGTTTTCCGTTTGGGCAAATGCTTCGGTCAAGGTGATAATATGCCAATCAGAAAAATTGGCAGTTATGTTTGTTATGTATTTTCCATAACGATTGTCTCTATCGCGCTTTGTGTAGACTTTGTTGGGTTGCCACTGGCTTTTATCTTTGGCAATCATAATGATGAAATTGGTAGTTGTTACACAACCCGGATTAATAGCTTTATGACCAGTCGCCGCCCCTTGCTTAAAAGCAATAAGGTAAAGTCGGTTTTGCCTTCCGAAGACCTCATCAAGCAGAATCAATAAATATGGAAGATTCGTATCATCGATATGTACGAAGAGAGTGCCATCATCAGAAAGCAGGGAATGAAGCAGCTTTATTCTGTCGCGCATTAGGCTTAACCAGATAGACATTTCCAAGTTGTCATCATAGGTTTCAAACGCTTGCCCGGTATTAAAAGGTGGGTCAATATAAATACACTTAATTCTACCGGCGAAATCCTGCTGCAGAGCTTGCAATGCAATCAGATTATCCCCGTGGATGAGCATGTTTTCGCTGCTGGGATCACCATAGGATTTGCTTTTATCTTCAACAAGAATACGGGGTTCCACAACCTTTTCATCATATTTCCCGACCCATGTTAGTTCCAGTTTTCCGCTATAAGCCATAATCCGTCAAACTCCTTTTTGGGAATTGATCAGTTCTGCGATCTCATCAGCAATTTCATCTATCGTATTTATCGCAGTATTTCTGGCCAGTTTGTCGGCCAGAGAGGGGCTGAAGTTGATTACCTCCTGCTTGGTGATGTCATGCCAGATAGGGAGAATCTGCTGCTCACCGGTCAAGGATCGTGTGATCAGTCCATCAAGCTCGTAATTCGTCCAACCCTTGGAGATAAAGCTTCGGGAGATAATGATAATGCCGAAATTGCTGTGTGCTAGTCCCTGATCAATCTTCCGCCTCAGACTATTGCCAATTTTCATTTCAAACTCGTCATACCATACGGTAATGCCGCGTTCTACCAGCGCATTCGCAAGAGGTCGGGCAACCGGATCTTTATCTTCCGAAGCGTGCGAAATGAACACATCGTAGCCCTTGTTATCCGGCGAATAATCGTGGGGAGGATTGTTGCCCAAAAACAGTGATGCAGGCATCGGAGATATAGATGGCTGCTTTATCGGCTGGAGCAACCCAGGCAATACTCTTACCGACGCCTTCACATTTCCGGCATATCCGCCCAAGTCTACCGTTACATACCAGTGACCACTTGAAGGAACCTGTAACCTGGCAGGCGAAGCCTTAGCCAGTCCTCCATAATAATGGTGGCGGCGACCGTTTTTGTAATTATTGAAATCTGTGCTGCTCATCAGTTTAACATTTGCCTGGGAAGACAGTGTCACCTCTACGACCTGTCCTTTATTCAGTTGCCCCAGATCATATTTCAGAAAATTCATACTCTACCTCAGAACTTCAGTACTGTATTCACAACCAGCACAGGACATATTTTCATACTCTCATTGAATGCCGCAATATCACGCGCGACCTCTGCCTGAATTGCGGTGGCTTTCGCATGAAAATCCTGTTCCAGCTTTTCCAGATGCTTTTTCTTTTTATCTGCTTTTTTGCGGATATCCACTTTTTCAAGGAAATCCTTCGCTGCGGCTGCCTGCTCATCCAATGCTCGCATTTCAGCCGCGGTTTCCTGAATCTCAATGACAAGCTGCTCTGTCCGGATCTCTGCCCAGTTTTCCAGCTTTTGTTTATTATACTCCAGCATCGGCTGAATGCTGGCTTTATATCTTGTCGTCATTTCCGAGATCAGGCGATCATAAATCTGTGCATACCGCTTATGATCCTCTGCCGTCGGTGAATAATAGTGGATATCCGAATCCTCAGACCTCATTATAGCTCCGATGAGATCCGATTCCGTAAAATCTATGTAGTCATCATTTTCGTCACAGAGCAAGGTGACAGGGAATAACTGCCTAGCCTGATCGCAGAAGGCACCGATGAACAGGGTCCCATGCTCCCCAAAACATTCTTCGCCCCAATGATCTATCCGCCAGAACTGCGTACTCAAACCATTATCCGGATCCTCAATTTCCGTCCAGAACTCCACGTCCTGCAGATAACAATCAATCTCCTGCTTCGTCTTTTCCAGCGCCATACCCTTGGCCTCGCGACTTTCGGTAAGCAGTAATGTTCGCAGTTGAGACGCTTTCTTATTGCGTTTCGCATCAAGCTTTCTTTCAAGCTTGTCAAATGCACGTCGGAATTCCGTCGCAGAATTACAGTTTTGATAAATCTCAAGGATCATCCTTTCAAAACTGCTGCCGGACTCCAGAATACCAAGAGCAATATCCGATGCACCGAACACACCCTCGAACAGCTCAAACTTCCTGGAAAGAATATCGTATACACGTAGGTCTGCCGCGTTTTCAGTGTTCAGAAGATTGATGGCAACGACGTCATTTTTTTGCCCGTAACGATGGCAACGGCCAATACGCTGCTCAATTCTCTGCGGGTTCCACGGGAGGTCATAATTGATAACGGTATTGCAAAACTGCAGATTCAGACCTTCGGATCCGGCGTCTGTCACAATCAGGATCTTTGCATTCTCCCTGAAATAGTCGACAATGGCGTGCTTATACTCCACACTGCGTCCATAGTTGGTCTTACCGAAGTTTTTTACTTGCCAGGCACGGTATATTTCTTTGGTCATGACATCATTGAAATCCCCGTTGAACAGCAGAATGTCTTCCTCAGCATACCCATCGTTCCTGAGCTCAGCTGCAATGTACTTCTGTGTACGTTTTGATTCGGTAAAGACAACAACTTTTTGAGGGATCGCATGCTCTGCCTGAAAGCCAAACGCTGTATGCAGAGCCTGCTTCAGGGCTGTTATCTTTGCATTCTGATGAATATTACCGGCGATTTCAATGATATGACGCACTTCGTCCAGCTCTTCCTGAATCAGTTGTTTCTGGAATACGGTGTCCTCGTCCTCCTGATCGCCAAACGCTTCTTCATCAATCTCATCTTCGACGAAATTCCAGAACAGATCGAAGCCTTCCTGCGCATCTGCAGATTTTGTTCCCTCCTTCAACTTTTCAAGCCGGGTTGCAAGCACCTCAAAAGTCTCGACCAAGGCGAAGCTGGAAGACGCGAGCAGTTTTCGGATAACCAAGGTGATCAGGCCACGGTTTGATGTGGGAATGGAATACAGAACTGGCTTTTTCAGAAATTCATTAACAAGATAATAGAGCGCAGCTTCATCGGGTGAAAGCCTGAAATCTATGGTTCGGCACTCACGCTTTTTGAAGTCCATATACTTTCCGACATCTCTTCTAAGCGTGCGGTACAGAACTGGTGCCAGTTCCCGCTTCAATCCTTCATAATCCTGTGAATCTACATAACGATGCACAAAAACTTTTTCATCACCGAATATACGGGGATCTATGTAAGAGAGCAAACCGTGAAGATCGATCAGCGAATTCTGAAGCGGCGTTGCGGTCAGCAGGATCTTGGGAATGCCCTTGGTCAGATCATACAGGCGTTTGGCCCGCTTCGTTCCATGAAATACATTCCGAAGATTATGCGCCTCATCAATTATCAAAAAATCCCATTTTACAGACGGGAAGCGTTTCATCAGCTTGGACGCATAGTCATAGGACGTAATGATTATGCGCGCCGCTTTTGGATCTTCGATCCACGTTTTTGTCCCGTAGTAGTCCTTTTCCACCGTCAAACGATCAAGGATTGTAGCTTTCAGATTGAACTTTTCATCCAGTTCGACCTCCCACTGTTTCCGGAGTGTGGCGGGGAGTGCGATTAGAACACGCTTTGCGCCAGTATCCAAAACATACTTCAGAACAAGGCCTGCCTCTATGGTTTTTCCCAAACCGACTTCGTCCGCAAGTACGAGGCCTCCGGTTTTCAGCGCATGAATCGCCGCTATAAATGCATTGATCTGATGTGGATTCATCTCGATCTCAGTATTCAGAAGGCAGCGGTACGGCGACTCTTTCAATTCAATCTTCTTGAACTTTCCATATTGCTCCAGCAGCAGGTTCTCTTCCATCTTTCTCCTCCTGGTCAAGCTGCAAGGCTATTTTTTCTGCGATGGATCTTGCCATCATCGGCGGAACAGCATTCCCAATCTGGGTAAAGACAGCTGTTCGTGACCCTTCAAAAAAATAGTTGTCCGGAAAGGATTGCAGCCGCGCTGCTTCCCGTGGCGTAATAGAACGGTGTTGCCTGATATCGGGATGTATGAAATAGTGGCCATCCTTTGACAGGTGCGCCAGTATCGTATGACAGCATTGTTCATCGCCTTCAACCACCTTGAACCGGTCAAGGAACGCATTTCGGTTATTGTGCGTTATCAAACGTGGCGGAAGTTCATCATACCGCAAACGCTCATGTCCATTATTCCACATTTGTATTGCAATGCGATAGATTGCGATATCTCTAGGTATATTCGGTCGGGCAATATGCAGCGTGAGAATGTCTTCAGGTTCACGAATATGATTGTGTGTAACATACTCGCTCGCAGGCTCCCGACCATATCGTCTTCCACTTCTTCCAGGCGTCAGTTTAGGGAGATCTCGCAGCAAATCATTTACTATGGCATTCGGTTCAGTAACATCAAATTGTGGATATTGAAAGTTCGTACCCTTTTGCCACCCCACAATGATCATTCTTCGTCTTGACTGCAGAACACCGAAGTCGCTGGCATTTTGTTCGTGGCACGCAATTTCATATCCCACGCGTTTTAACTGTGCCCTGATATTTCTCCATGTAACTCCGCCGTTTGCTGTTTCAATACCCATTACATTCTCAAATACAAACATTTTTGGCTTGTATTTTCTTAGAAAGCGGGCATATAGCAGATAAAGCCTGTTGCGAGGGTCTTCAGCCATTGGATGGGCCATATGGCTACTCTGTGCTCTCCCAACAAGAGAATACGCTTGGCACGGAGGACCTCCAATAACGACGTCTACGTGGTCAACGCCATCATTACGAAGAATGTTGTCAATTCGTCTGAAAATACCCGGAAGTGTTTTATCAGACATTGTCTCCTGAATTACTGTCCGGGTTACTTCCTCAGGTATTTGTGCAATAAATTCATCCCTGGAAATAGTTCCTCGCAGATAATTTCTATATAAATTCAGATTGCCCTGCTTTTTCAAATAATAGAAAGCACTGCGTGTTTCCAATGTTTGTGCAGCAGAATGATCCATTTCAACATGGGCAATCGGATTAAATCCTGCCTGAAAGAAGCCCTCAGACAAGCCTCCGGCACCGGCAAATAAATCTATAAAGTTATAGCCGTTATGCTCAGACGCTTGTTTAAACATGATATCGGCTCCTTCTCTATGGTATATTTTTGAACTTATATCATCCAAATCGGCATGATCAAATTGTTTCTGTCAAAGGCGCTAAAGCGGTCCGCTATGCAGAGAACGGTATCGGTGTCGAGTTGAGGGGGTGTCCGAAGTGGAGGGCAGTTTGATACTCAGAGGGCAAACACTTATTCCGATTATTCGCTCAGAATACCAGCGCAACCACACGGCACTTGTTGATCGCTTCGTCTCCGTAAACGCTCTGCCAATCATGGAACTGCCAATGCACGTGCTCCAAGATCTCTTTGAAATGAACGAACCAGCCCATGGGATCGTCCCATTCGTAGTACTGGTAGAGCTGTTTGCCCACATCGTCCAACTTTGCATATTCATCCGGCGTGATCGATTCATAGAGATCCTCAATATCGCCGGATTCATAGGCAAACACTGCGTCTTTTAGCACGATCCCATGATACTCGTGGGCTTGTCCGGACGGTAAACAGCCTCGCATGGCGTCGATCTCGGCGGACAGGATTCTTACGAACTCATAGTTCCGGCAACTCTCATAGCACCTTTGCAATTCAGCCGACAGATCTTCGAATCGCAGCCTCCCGCCGATCTCCTCGATCTTGTCTGCGGTCTGGCCGAAATAGCTCCTTGATCCGCTCTCATACGTCATCGCAAGGTGCCGTTTCCCTTCCTTATCAAAGCCGGGATTGATGCAGACCCATTTGTTATCGATATAGGCTTCGGTATATAAGTAATAGCTTGTTGACATGGCCTCATGCCCTTTCTTCTTTTTGCCGCCCTGTTGTCAAGTTTGATGATCCGGGACGATTTCGACGATGTCGTCCATCGTGCAGTTAAGCGCGGTGCAGATCTTGACCAGCACTTCACTGGAAACGACGGCACCGTCCTTGCCCATTTTCGTGATGGTGGCCACGCTTACGCCCGCCGCTTCTGCCAATTCCTTCTTCTTCATTTCCCGGTCGATCAGCAGCTTGAAGAGCTTTTTATAACTTGCGGCCATTGGCTTCACCCCCGCAATATATATGATTTTGTATTATACCACATCTTTCCTGATTTCTCAACTGTATTCAGCAATAATCCTGCGATTTCATCATTTTTCGTTTTGCCGACTATGATTGCCTCTTGGGCAAAAATGAACCCAAGTAGCGGCCACGCCCGCACGCCGTATTTCTTTGTCTACTGCGGCGCAAAAAATGAGGGCGGAACTATCCGAAACAACCTTGACTTTCCGGCGGAAGAGAGCTACAATCCAAACGCTCCCGGGGAGCGCGGCAAAACACCGCGAATCCACGGGAGCGTTTTCCATACGACCACATGTTTGACCACAACCGCCTCCGGAGGACGTGGAAACAGCGGAGAAAAGAGCGCCGGAGAGCAAGTTTTCCGGACTAAACAGCGCCAAATGGTTTTCATGCACATGTAACACCAGGTTCGAGCCCCTTTGGGACCAGGAGACCGTGCGTTCGAGCCGCACTACTCGGACCAAAATCCCTCTGAAATCGTGGATTTCAGAGGGATTTTTCTTATTCTTTGTCTATTGCGGCGCAAAATTTGAGGGTGAATAGTATAGTTTCGATATATTCTTGCCATTTTCGACTTATAGAGCTATAATTAATGTACACAGCTAATTGAACAAAATTCTCTGGGGAGGTAAACATATGAGAAATGAGATTCCTGATTCTTGGACTTATACATCCGATTTGGAGAATTTGTTATTCTTTTTTCAAAGCTCCGAAGAATTACTATCATACAGTTCCCCTGATAGTTTTAGGCTTCCGGTTTGCAATAGCATGACACTTTGTTACGAACTGCGTAGAATTTAACCATGTTAATTATACCACAGCAGGAACAGATATTCAACAGGATCTCGTAAACTTTAGATGAATACGGTCGATTTGCACGAATGTTTCGGCCTGTGAGGTGATGTGCAGCATCACGGTGTATGAATAGGGAAAGCATTATCTACACCTCTCGGATGGCAGAAATGCACGTTTAAGGCGCGCCGCCGTCCACGGCGCGCCTTCGTTTTTATACGTTCTGCCTATATGCATTTTGCTTTTTGGTTTGCCTATATGCATTTTACTTTCCTGTATTCTGTTTCTATGCGTTCTGCTTTTATGAGTTCCGCTTCTATGCATTCTGCTTTTCTGCGCGCTATGGGCTAGGCGCGGGGCAGGTCGCCCGTTGCGGGATTGTCCAGCAGGCGGCCGTCGGGCGCAAAGCGCGACCCGTGGCACGGGCAGTCCCACGAATGCTCCTGCGCATTCCAGCGCAGTGCACAGCCCAGATGCGGACAGCGCCGCTTGGAAAATCGCAGCAGATTGCTCGTCGCCTCGAACGCATTGACCGCGAGCTGCGGCCGCAGCAGCGTCCGCGACGGCGAAAACACCGGCGCGTACAGATTTTCAATGCCCGTTACCAGATCGGCAAGCAGCCATGCGGCGGCCATCGACGCGGTCATGCCCCATTTATTAAAGCCCGTCGCCACAAACAGGCCGGGCGTCGCCTTGGAATACTGCCCGACATACGGCACGCCGTCGAGGCTCATGCAGTCCTGCGTCGCCCAGCGCGCGGCCTCGTGCGCCTTGGGATAGTACTGCGCCGCAAACTGCTCCAGCTCCGCCCAGCCTCCGCCGCGCTTTCCGGTGCGGTGTCCGCCGCCGCCGAGCAGCAAAAGGTCCCCGGCATTGCGGAAGGACAGTCCGTTCTCCACCGCGTCGATGTAGGTGCCGCAGTAGTCCGGGCCGTTTTCCAGCGCGAGAACATAGGAGCGCTGCTGATAGAGCTTGAGGAAATAGCTCCCGTGCTTGTTTAGCAGCGGGAAATGCGTAGCAATGACGATGTTTTTCGCGCGGATCGTGCCGTGCGGCGTCCGCGCCTGTCCCGGCGCAAGCTCCAAAAGCGGCGTCTCCTCATAGATGCGAAGGTCCTTTACGATCGCGGAGAGGAATTTCAGCGGGTGGAACTGCGCCTGCCCCTCCAGACAGACCGCGCCGACCGTTTCAAAGGGCAGCGGCGTCCGATCCGTCAGCGTGGCGGACACGTGCAGCAGCTCCATGGCACGCTGCTCCCGCTCAAGCGTCCGGCGGTCCGTCCGCGCGTAAAGATAGGCAGGCTCTTCCCGAAAATCGCAGGGAATTTTTGCGCAGAGCCGCCGATATTCCTCCAGCGCGGCCTGATTCGCGTTGTAATACAGCGCGGCGAACTCCGTCCCGAAGCGGCGGATCAGCTTCTGATACAGCGCGCCGTGCTGAACGGTCAGCTTTGCCGTGGTGTTTTTCGTCACGCCGCCGCAGATGCGGTCCGCTTCGATGAGCGCATAATCCGCGCCCAGCTCCTGCAGACGGTAGGCGCACAGAAGTCCTGCGATACCGCCGCCGACGATCAGCGTATCGGTCCTGAGATCGCCGTCGAGCGGCGCGAAGCGCGGCATTTTCATATTCCAAACGGATTGCATTCGATCACCCCGACATAGCTTGCGCGTTTTTTTGAAAGTTATGTCGGACGCCGCGCTGCGCAAAAAAGAAAACCGCAGACAAGCGTCGAAACCTGTCTGCGGTATCCAAAAAAAGAAAAGAGGGAAAATGAAAAAGAAAACTTAGCGGCTACGATTTAATCTTAGCCGAGAATTATTAAAAATATAACCCAAAAGAAATTAAGTTTCTGTTAAGCGCGAGAATATTTTCAGGCGATCCCGCATATTTCGGCGCGGGCCTTCGCCGCAGGCGGTTTATGCAGAAGCTTTTTTCATGCGGCGGCCGCACACAGTGTCAAAATTTGACGGAAAACATACGATGGGATTGGGAGGGGTGCTTCCATGAACGAGTATTTTTTCACCTTTCGCTCGATAACGTCGGCAATGCGGGCGGCAAAGCTGCTGGAGGCGGCGGGGCTTCGCAGCAATACCGTGCGCACGCCCAACGAGCTGCGGCAGCACGGCTGCGGGTACAGTCTGCGCGTGTCGGAGCGGGCCTACCGCGAGGCGCTCCGAACGCTGCTTCGGGAAAGCGCGGGCTTCCGAAAGCTCTATCGGCGTCTGCCCGACGATCGGTGGCAGGAGGTGGGGACATGATCTATTTTGACAGCGCGGCGACGACGCTGCAAAAGCCGCAGGCGGTGTACGACGCGGTGCAGCGCACGATGCGCACGGCCGCCAGCGTCGGACGCGGCGGCTATCGGGCGGCGGAACGCGCGGCGCAGGCCGTCTACGCCTGCCGCGAGGAGGCGGCGGAGCTGTTTGACGCGGAGCCGGAGCATGTGATCTTTACCATGAACGCGACGCACGGCCTGAACATCGCCATCTCCACGCTGGTCCGGCCCGGCGCACGGGTGGTGACGAGCGGCTTCGAGCATAACGCGGTGACACGCCCGCTCTATGCTCTCGGCGCGGAGGTGATCGAAGCGGGACGCCGCCTGTTTGACCCGGAGGATACGCTCAACGCCTTCGACGCGGCGCTCCGCCTGCGCCCGGAGGCGGCGGTCTGCACGCATGTTTCAAACGTATTCGGCTATGTGCTGCCCGTCGAGCGCATCGCGCGGCTGTGTGCCGAGCGGGGCGTTCCGCTGATCATCGACGCGTCGCAGTCGGCGGGCGTGCTGCCCGTTTCTCTGCGCGGGAGCGGGGCGGCGTTCATCGCCATGCCGGGGCACAAAAGCCTTTACGGGCCGCAGGGAACGGGGCTGCTGCTGTGCGCCGATTCGGGCAGACCGCTGATGCAGGGCGGCACGGGGAGCAATTCCGAGCTGCCGCAGATGCCGGATTTCCTGCCCGACCGGCTGGAGGCGGGGACGCACAACGTCTGCGGGATCGCGGGCCTGTGTGAGGGGCTTCGCTTCGTCAGGCGCAGAACGCCGCAGCGCATCTTTGCCCACGAGCAGCAGCTCCTGAAGCTTTTGGAGCGGCGGCTTCGACCGCTCGAAGCGCTCACGCTCTACACGGGCGCGTCTCAGAGCGGCGTCATGTCCCTGACCGTCCGCGATACCGACTGCGAGGAGGCGGCGGCGCAGCTCGGCCGGGCGGGCGCGGCGGTCCGTGCGGGGCTGCACTGCGCGCCGCAGGCGCACCGAAGCGCGGGCACGATCGACAGCGGCACCGTGCGCGTCAGCTTTTCCGCCTTCAACACGGCGCAGGAAACGGAACAGTTTGCCGCGCTGTGCAAAAAACTCTTTTCCAAACGGTAAAAAGCTTCGCTGACCCCCTTGCTATTGCGGGGAAAATCGGATATAATTAATTAGATTATAACCATAATTATGGAATCTCTGAATAAATCGCCTGCGGCTGTCGCCGGATCTTTTTCGTCGGCTTTTCGGTTTGAAAAACTTGAAATATTGCGCAGCCGTTGGTGACAACGGAGCCTTACGGATGCGGCATGCCCCTTGCGGGTACACAAAGTATTCCTGCGCTTTTCAAATCTCAACCCGCCAAAAAATCTCTCGACGTCCGCTCTTGTCGATTTAATCAGAACTTCCTTATAAATAAGCGGAGCTATGCTTATGAATACGATTATCGAATATTTCAAGGACCTTGTTTCGATGCTCCCGACGATCAAGTTCATGGATATCGTGGATATCCTGCTGGTGGCGCTCATCATTTACGCCGTCATCACCATGATCCAGACCACCGGGGCGTCGCGTATCGCCAAGAGCGTCATCATCATTCTGGTACTGGCGGGGCTGACCAAGCTGCTGAACATGTACCTGATGAGCTATCTTCTGGATAAAATACTGGAGATCGGCCTGATCGTGCTGGTCGTGGTGTTTCAGCCGGAAATCCGCCGGATGCTGGAAAAGCTGGGCGGCAAGTCCATTAAGGAGATCCTCTCCATGAAGGAGGAGCAGCGGGACATCGATCGGGTCATTGCGCAGACGGTCGCCGCCTGCGAGATCCTGTCAAAGGAACGCACCGGCGCGCTGATCGTTTTTGAGCGCGACGTGTCTCTGATCGATTACCAGAAAACGGGCACGGTCGTCGACGCGCAGGTGTCCAGCGAGCTGCTGCGCAACATCTTCTTCACCAAGGCCGCGCTGCACGACGGTGCCGTTTTGATCCGCAACGAGCGGATCGCCGCGGCAGGCTGCGTCCTCCCGCTGACCCAAAACCGCAATATCAGCAGCGATCTGGGCACGCGTCACCGCGCGGGCATCGGCGTGAGCGAGGTGTCCGACGCCGTGGTCGTGATCGTTTCGGAGGAGACGGGCACGATCTCCGTCGCCGTCTCCGGAATGCTCAAGCGCCATCTTGCGCCGCAGACGCTCGAAAAGCTCCTGCGCAACGAGCTGGCACCCGACCGCGAAACGAAGACGCGCAATCCCATCAAGCTGCTGCGCAGAAAGCACAAGGAGAAGGACGATGAAAAAGCATAAGATTCTTGCCTTTTTACTGGCGCTGATCGTCTCTATCGGCCTTTGGTTTTATGCAGTTACCGTGGTCAACCCGAACGACACCGCCAATATCCGCGGCGTGCGGGTGCGGATCGTCGGCACAAATCTGCTTGAGAGCAATAAGCTGATGCTGACCGGGGGCGAGGAGCAGTTCATCGACGTCGAAATTTCCGGCCGCCGCTCCGATCTCAAGGAGCTGAACAGCAGCTCCTTGGAGGCCATTGCGGACGTCAGCAACATCAGCGCCGCCGGGAGCTACGAGGTGAGCTGGACGCTCGACCCGCCCGCCAGCGTCGCTTCGGGCGACATTCGGCTGGTCAGCGCCAGCGCCAATAAGATCACCGTCAAGGTCAGCGAGTACAAGGAACGCACCGGCATCCCCATCGACGTCGAATACGAGGGTACGCTTCAGGAGGGCTATGTTCGGGATATGGCGGTCACGGATGTGGACAGTCTTTCCGTCAGCGGCCCTGCCGAAGAGGTCAATCGGATCGCGAAGGCGGTCGTTCTCGTCAATATCCAGGATGCCAAGGAAAACGTAGAGTCCGAATACAACTACACCCTGCTCGATGCCGACGGCGCGGAAATAACTCCGAGCGATTACGTGAAGCTGTCCGTCCCGAGCATCAAGGTCACCGTCCCCGTGAACCGTTACAAAGAAATCGAGCTGACGGCGAAGCTCATTGCCGGCGGCGGCGCGACGGCCTCCGACGTGACCTGCACGATCGTGCCGAGGACCATCGGCGTCATCGGCTCGGAGGAGGCGCTTGCCAAGCTGGACAAGCTGCAGGTCGCGGAGATCGATCTGTCCAAGGAGTCCGAGTCGCGGACATGGACGGTCGTGCCCGATCTGCCCGAGGGCGTGAGCAACCGCGCTTCGCAGCCGGAGGTCAAAATTTCGCTGACCTTTAACGGCCTGACGACCAAGCAGTTTACCATCGACTGTGCCGATATCGTGCGTAAAAACGACGTTCCCAATCTGGAATTTGGCGAACAGAGCGTGGTCATTACGGTGCGCGGAAGAGCCGACGCCGTCAACGCCCTGAGCGTCGAGGATATTCAGGTGACCGCCGACATGAAAAACGACTACGACGCCGCCACCAAGACCGTGAAACTGACCTTCCGCCTGCCGGAAGGCTCCAAGGCCGGTGTGATCGGCGAGCCGTACACCGTGCAGGTCGTGGATTCCTGAGCGGCCCGCGCTGCGGCGCGGCGTCCGTGATACCGTGCGCCCCGGCCGCAAGCCGATCGACGCTTTTTGACTGAGGTCTGCCATGTTCGGATATGTACTTCCCCGACGGGACAAGCTTTCTCCGGCTGCCCGCGACAGCTATCAGGCGGCGTACTGCGGCCTTTGCGGCGCGCTGCGGCGGCGCTACGGCGTCCGCGCGCGCTTTCTGGTCAACTATGACATGACCTTTTTCTACCTGCTGGTGCAGGACAAGGCCCTGCAGAGCGAAAAGTGCCGCTGCCCCGCGCGGCCGTTTTGCAGACGTGCCTGTCTGCCCGACTGCGAGCAGATGGCGCTTGCCGCCGACCTGAGCGTGCTGCTCTCCTATTGGAAGCTGTGCGATGCCCGACGGGACGGCACGCACCGCCTTGCGGCGGCGTTCGCGCTCCGCTTCTATCGCCGCTGCTACCGAAAAGCGGCGCAGCGTCTGCCCGCGCTCGATCGGACGTTTGCCGAACGGCTTGCCCGGCTTCAGGCATTGGAGGACGCGCACTGCGCAAGTCTGGACCGTGCGGCCGACGCGTTCGCCGGACTGCTTGCCGCCTGCGCCGAGCTGACGCGCGAGGAGCAGCGGCGCCCGATGCGTCTGCTTTTGTACCATGTCGGGCGGTATCTCTATCTGGCCGACGCGCTCGAGGATCTGCCGAAGGACCTGAAGCACGGCGCGTACAACCCGCTGCAATACCGCTTCCGTCCGGAAAACGGCGCTCTGCGCAGCGAGGATAAGCAGACGCTTCTGGACACCGCCGAGGCCTCCATCAGTTTGGCGGCCTCCGCGCTGGAGCTGCTTCCGCCGTCGGAAAACGACGAGCTTCGCCGAAATATCATCTACTACGGTCTGCCTGCGGTGCTGCACGGCGTCGCCGACGGCACCTTCCGCAAACGAAAGAAGCACACCGCTCCCCCTGCAAGAAAGGAACCGACTGAATGAAAGACCCCTACGAGGTACTGGGCGTGCCGCACGGCGCATCCGACGAGGAGATCAAGAAGGCTTACCGTGAGCTTGCGCGCAAGTACCATCCCGATAATTACGCCAATAATCCTCTGGCCGATCTCGCGCAGGAGAAAATGAAGGAGATCAACGAGGCGTATGACACGCTGACGAAGGGCGGCGGCAGCGCCTATTCCGGCGGCAGCACATATTCCGGCGGCGGCAGCGCCTATTCCGGCGGCAGCACGTATTCCGGCGGCGGCCGCACCGACGCGGGCGGCTACGGCGGAAGCGCGGACTTTTCCGAGGTCCGCCGCCTGATCCGCGCAAACGAGCTTGACCGCGCCGAATCCGTTCTGGACGGGATCGCCGTGCACGGCGCCGAATGGTACTACCTGCGCGGCGTGATCGCGCAGAAGCGCGGCTGGATGGACGAGGCGGCGCAGAATTTCCGCATCGCCGTCCGCATGGAGCCGAACAACGCCGAATACCGCGCGGCGGTCAACACCGCCGGCCCGGGCGCTTACGAATACCGCCGCACAAATTACGGCGACACCGACAGCGACGACTGCTGCGGACTTTGCAGCACGATGCTGTGTCTCAATTGTCTCTGCAACAGCTGCCGTTAAACCGCAGTTAAGATCGAATCAAATAATCGTGAAAGAAGGGATTCTGTTTTGATCCGCAGTATGACCGGCTACGGCCGCGCCGTCAAAACGCTGAACGGACGCGAGATCACCGTCGAGCTTCGTTCCGTCAACAACCGCTTTTTAGACTGCAACGTTAAAATCCCGAGAGCCTATTCCTACGCCGAGGACGCCGTCAAGCAGGCGGTAAAGGAGCAGGTCGCCCGCGGCAAGGTCGACGTTTTCGTCACCGTCAGCGCGAACGCGGAGGACGCGGTCAAGATCAGCCTGAACCGTCCCATCGTGGAGGGCTATCTTACGGCGCTGCGCACCTTAGCCGCCGATTACGGTCTGCGCGACGACCTGAGCGCCATGTCCGTCGGGCGCATGACCGACGTCTTCCTCCTTGAAAAGCCCGAGCAGGACGAAAAGCAGAACACCGCCGATCTTGTCTCCGTCGTGCAGGAGGCCCTTGCCGCCTATAACGCCATGCGGCAGACCGAGGGCGCGGCACTGGCCGCCGATCTTCGCAGTCATGCCGCCGCGATCCTGTCCTATGTCGAGCGCGTAGAGCAGCGCAGCCCCGTCACGGTGGCCGAATACCGCGCGCGGCTGGAGGCAAAGCTCCGCGAGGTGCTGGAAAGCAAGTCGATCGACGAGTCGCGCATCATCACCGAGGCGGCGATATTTGCCGACCGGATCGCCGTCGACGAAGAGACGGTCCGTCTGCGCAGTCATCTGGCGCAGCTCGACAGTCTGCTTACCGCAGGCAGCCCGGTCGGAAGAAAGCTGGACTTCCTGCTTCAGGAAATGAACCGCGAGGCCAATACCATCGGCTCTAAGGGCAACGATCTTGAGCAGGCGCGGAACGTCGTGGAGATCAAAGCGGAGCTGGAAAAGATCCGCGAACAGATCCAGAATATCGAGTGACGGCGATGCGGCTGATCAATATAGGCTTTGGGAACCTGATCTCGTCGGAGCGTCTGCTGAGCGTGGTCAGCCCGGACTCCGCGCCCGTCAAGCGTCTGGTGCAGGAGGCTAAGGAGCGTGCTATGCTGATCGACGCGAGCTTCGGCCGCAAGACCCGCGCCGTGATCCTGATGGACACGGACCATGTGATCCTCTCGGCGATCACGCCGGAGGCCATTGCCCGCCGCGTCAACGATCGGGCGGACGAAAACGATTCTGAGGAGGATGAGCATGAAGCAGGGTAGGATCGTGATCCTTTCCGGGCCGTCGGGCGTCGGAAAGGGCACCGTACTCAAGGAGGTCATGCGCCATAACCCGGCGCTGCAATTCTCCGTCTCCGCCACGACCAGGGAAAAACGCCCCGGCGAGGTGGAGGGCAAAAACTATTTCTATGTCAGTCGGCAGCACTTTGAGGAGATGATCGTCAGAGGCGAGCTGCTGGAATACGCGTCTTACGCCGGAAATTATTACGGCACGCCGATCAGGCCCGTCGAGGAGGCGCTGGCGCAGGGGATCAGCGTGGTGCTGGAGATCGATGTCAAGGGTGCGCTGCAGGTCATTAAAATGCGCCCGGACGCGATTTCAATTTTCATCATGCCGCCGTCCTTTGAGGAGCTTGGCCGTCGGCTGAACGGCAGAGGCGACACGCCGCCGGAGGTCGCGCAGCTTCGGCTGCAGATCGCGGTGGATGAATGTCTCACCGCCAGAAACTATCAATATGTTCTTATCAACGATACCGTTGCGCACACCGCAGCGGAGTTCGAGGCGATCCTGACCGCAGAGTCGTGCAGGAGCCAATATCGCATCAATACGCTCAAGGAGGAATAATCCATGCTGTATCCCGCTATGTCCGAGCTGCTGAAAAATATCAACAGCCGCTATCTGATGGTGAATGTGGTCGCACGCCGTGCGCGTCAGATCTCGCTCGAGTCCGAGACGTTCCACGAGCCGCTGCCCGATAAGCCCGTCACGCTGGCGATCCGTGAGGTCGCCGAGGGCAAGCTGACCGCCTCCGTCCGCGCCTGAGGGACGGCATGATCGCGAAGGTCGCGGTCTCGGCGGCGATCTATGCCATCGACAAGCCCTATGATTACCGCGTTCCCGACAGTCTTTCGCTGCTTCCGGGAATGCGCGTCTGCGTTCCCTTCGGCCGCTCGAACAAGCGCACCGAGGGCGTCGTTCTGGCGCTGGAGGAGGGCGACGAGAGCAAGCTCAAGCCCGTTTTGGAGCGGCTGGACGAGACGCCGCTGCTGCGGGAGCGGGAGCTGCGCACGGCCGCCTTCCTGCGCGAGCGCTACTTCTGCACCTTTTACGACGCGGTCAAGGCGATCCTGCCTGCCGGCGTGTGGTTTCGGGAACGGGAGCGCTTCACGGCGGTAAACGAAGACTGGAGCGAAGCGGTCGGGAAAAATCCGACGGCGCGCGCCGTGATGCAGACGATCACCGATCTCGGCGGCACGGCGGAGCTTGCGCTGCTGCAGCGTCAGTTTGACGACGAGCCGCTGCAAAAGGCGCTGCACGAGCTGCTGAAAAAGGGCCTGCTCGTGTCGGCCACCGACCGCAGGCGCCGCGTCCGCGATAAAACGGAGCGCATCGCGATCCTCGCCGTGTCGGTGGAGGAGGCGCAGCAGTACGCCGCCTCGAAGCGGCGGTCCGCCCCGCTGCAAACGGCGGTGCTGGAGCTGCTGACCACGCTGGGCGAATGCGCCGCGAAGGACCTTGCCTATTACACCGGCGCGACGACCGCAACGCTGAACCGTCTGGAAAAGCTGGGCTACCTGACGCTGGTCGAGCAGCCCTGTCTGCGCGTTCCGCAGGTCACGCCTGCGGTGCTCTCCGGCCCGCTGGTGCTCAATGCCGAACAGCAGGCCGCCTTTGACGGCTTGCAGGCGCAGGCGCATCGGGACAAGCCGGGCGTCGCGCTGCTCTACGGCGTGACGGGCAGCGGCAAGACCTCGGTCTATATCCGTCTGATCTTCGACTGTCTTTCCCGCGGGAAGGCCGCGCTGATGCTGGTGCCGGAGATCGCGCTGACGCCGCAGCTCCTTTCACTGTTCGCCGCGCATTTCGGCGAACGCGTCGCCGTGCTGCACAGCGGTCTTCGGATCACCGAGCGCTACGACGCGTGGAAGCGCATCCGCGACGGTCAGGCGACCGTGATCCTCGGGACCCGCTCGGCGGTATTTGCGCCGACGCAGGAGCTTGGGCTTCTGATCCTCGACGAGGAGCAGGAGCATACCTATAAATCCGAAAATTCTCCCCGTTACCATGCGCGCGAGGTCGCGATCTACCGGGGCGCACAGGCCGGAGCGCTGGTGCTGCTCGGCTCGGCGACGCCCTGTATCGAAACGATGTACCGCGCAAAAACAGGGGTCTATTCCTTATATACCTTAAAAAATCGCTACAATCAGAAGGCGCTGCCGTCCGTCGGCATCGTGGACATGAAGGAAGAGCTGAAGGCCGGCAACGCGACGGCCGTCAGCGAGCCGCTGCTGCTGGCGCTGCGGGAGAATCTGACGCATGGGCGGCAGTCGATCCTGTTTCTCAATCGGCGCGGCACGAGCCGCATGGTCGCGTGCGTCGACTGCGGCTATGTTCCGATGTGCCCCGCCTGCACGGTCAACCTGACCTACCACCACGCAAACGGACGGCTCATGTGCCACTACTGCGGGCATTCCGAGCCGCTGCCCGGCCGCTGTCCGGAGTGCGGCGGGCATCTGAAGCAGATCGGCTTCGGCACGCAGAAGGTGCAGGAGCAGCTTGAGCAGCTTCTGCCCGGCGTCGGCGTTCTGCGCATGGATGCCGATACCGTTTCGGCGGTCAATACGCACGAAAAGCTACTGGCCCGCTTCGACAAGGAGCACATTCCCGTGCTGCTGGGGACGCAGATGGTGGCAAAGGGCCTGAATTTTGAAAACGTCACGCTGGTAGGCGTTCTGGACGCGGACATGTCGCTGTATATCGGCTCCTATCGCGCCGCCGAGAACACCTTCGGCATGATTACGCAGGTCATCGGGCGCGCCGGACGCGGAAAGGCCGCCGGACGTGCGCTGATCCAGACCGTGACGCCGAAAAATCGGGTGATCGAGCTTGCCGCGCGGCAGGATTACGACACCTTTTACGAAGAGGAGCTGCCGCTGCGGCGGCTGCGCGGCTGTCCGCCGTTTTTCGACCTGCTGACCGTGACCTTTTACGGCCGCGTCGAGGAGCAGGTCTGGCAGGCGGCACAGCGTTTCCGTGCCGCGCTCGAGGCACAGCTTCGCGCGCCGTGTTATCGGGAGCAGCGCGTCGAGCTGCTCGGTCCGGCACCCGCACAGGTTGCGCGGGTTAATTACAATTACCGCTGCCGCCTGACCCTGAGCTGCCGCAACACCCGCGAGCTGAGGCTGCTGCTTTCGCATCTGATGCGGGAATTTGCAAAGGATAAATACAATCGCGGCGTCGGCGTTTTTACCGACGTCAACAGCAACGAATAGGAGAACGACCATGGCATTGAGAAAGATCCTCACGGTGGAGGACCCGGCGCTGCACAAGACCTGCCGCCCGGTGACCTCCTTTGACAAAAAGCTGCACGACCTGCTTGACGATATGGCGCAGACGCTGGTCGACGCGAACGGCGTCGGTCTTGCCGCGCCGCAGATCGGCATTCTGCGCCGCGTCGTCGTGATCGACACCGGCGAGGAGATCGTCGAGCTTGTCAACCCCGAGATCGCGGAGACGAGCGGCGAGCAGGACGGAATGGAGGGCTGTCTCAGCGTCCCCGGCGAATACTGGATGGTCAAGCGGCCGAACTTCGTGCGCGCGACCGCGCAGGACCGCGACGGCAATCCTTTTGAGATCACCGGCGAGGAATTGATCGCGCGGTGCATCTGCCATGAATGCGACCACCTTGACGGGCATATCTATACGGAGATCGCATACCGCAAGCTCTCCGACGAGGAGATCGAGGAAATGCACGGTTCGGGAGACGAGGAAGCATGAGAGTTGTCTTTATGGGCACGCCGGACATTGCCGCAACGTGCCTGCGCCGCCTGATCGCGGAACATTTTGAGCTTGTCGGCGTCTATACAAAACCCGATATGCCGAAGAACCGCGGCATGAAGCTGGAAATGTCCGACGTCAAGAAGGCGGCGCTGGAGGCGGGCCTGCCCGTGTACCAGCCCGCAACCTTCCGCGACGACGCGGTCGTGGAGGAGCTTCGGGCGCTGAAGCCGGACGTGATCGCCGTGGTCGCCTACGGAAAAATTCTGCCGCAGCGCGTGCTGGATATCCCCCGCCTCGGCTGTGTGAATATCCACGCCAGCGTTCTGCCGGAGCTTCGCGGCTCCGGCCCGGTGCAGTGGGCGATCCTGAACGGCATGACGGAAACGGGCGTAACGGCGATGTATATGGCGGCCGAAATGGACGCGGGCGATATTATTGAGATTCGCAGGACGCCCATCGACCCGTACGAAAACGCGCAGAGCCTGCTTGACAGGCTGGCGCAGATCGGCGCGGGCCTGCTGTGCGATACGCTTCGCGCGATCGAGGCGGGCACGGCGCCGCGCACACCGCAGGAGCATGAAAAAGCGACCTTCGCGCCGATGCTCACCAAGGCGCTGTGCCCGATCGACTGGTCGAACACGCGCCGCCGCATTATCGATCAGGTAAGAGGGCTGGACCCGTGGCCGGTCGCCACTGCCGAGCTTCAGGGCAAACGCTTCAAGATCTATGAGGTGCGTCCCTCGGAGCGCACGACCGACCGTCCCGCCGGGACCCTGCTTGCGCTGACGGCGCAGGGACTGGAGATCGCCTGCGGCGACGGCGTGCTGGTCATCACCCGCCTGCAGGCCGACGGCGGCAGGCAGATGCCCGCAGTCGACTATTTTCGGGGCCACCCGATCAGGCTATGACACTGACGGCACGGGACGCCGCGCTGCGCGCGCTGATCGCGTGCAGGCGAAACGGTGCATGGTCGGACGGGGCGCTGAAGGAGCTGCTCTCCGGCATGGACGCGAGAGAAGCGGCGCTGGCAAGCCGCCTCTGCTACGGCGTGCTGCAAAATCAGACGCTTCTGGACGCTTGGCTTGCACCGTTTATCCGCGGAAAGCTTCAGCCGTCGGTGCGCGACATCCTGCGTCTGGCGGTCTACCAGCTTGAGCTGTCCGACCGCATCCCCGACTCCGCCGCCGTGCATGAGGCGGTGGAGCAGGCGAAGCGCTTTGCCAACCCGCAGGCGGCGCGCCTTGTCAACGGTGTGCTGCGCTCCCTTCTGCGGGCGCGGCCGCTGCCGATGCCGGACGACCTTTCCGTCCGGTTCAGCCACCCGCAGGAGCTGACGGAGCTGCTGCTTGCGCAGTACGGCGCGGAAAAGACCGCCGCGCTGCTGGAAAGCCACAATGCCGCGCCGGAGACGGTCCTGCAGGTCAACACCCTGCTTGCCTCGGCGCAGGAGGTCCGGACGGCGCTGGAGCGCGACGGCGTTTCCTGCCGAGAGCATCCGTGGCTGGGAAACTGCCTGCTCGTCAGCGGCACGGGCAATATGGAGCGCCTGACCGCCTACCGCGAGGGCCTGTTCTATGTGCAGGATGCGGCGGCGCGGCTTGCGGTCACTGCGGCCGGTCTGCGGCCGGGGATGCGGGTGCTCGACTGCTGCGCCGCCCCCGGCGGAAAGAGCTTTGCCGCCGCCGTGGCGATGGAAAACCGCGGGGAGATCATTTCCTGCGACATTCATCCGCATAAGCTGAAGCTGCTGGAAAACGGCGCGAAGCGCCTGCACATCGACATCCTGCATCCCCTTCTGCGCGACGCGGCGCGGGACGAAACGCCGCTCGGTACGTTTGACGCAGTGCTTTGCGACGTGCCGTGCTCCGGGCTGGGCGTGATCCGCAAAAAGCCGGATATCCGCTACCGGGCGCTTTTGGAGACGGAGCGTCTGCCCGCGATCCAGGCGGCGATCCTCGCGCATCAGGCCGCGTCGGTAAAGCCCGGCGGCGTCCTGATCTACAGCACCTGTACGATCCTGCGGCGCGAAAACGAGGCGGTCGCGGAGGCTTTTCTGACATCGCATCCCGAATTTTCCGCCGAAACGATCCGTTTTCCGAACGGCTCGGGCATTGCGGACGCGGCAATGGCGACGCTTCTGCCGTGCGACTGCGGAACGGACGGCTTCTTCATGGCCAAGCTCCGCCGCCGCGCAGACTGATATGAATACCCGATCAAAATCCGTATTTTGATCGGAAATGAGGAGACACACTTGAAGGACATCAGATCCATGACGCTCCCGGAGCTGGAAGCCGAGATGGCCGCGCTCGGAGAGCCGAAATTCCGCGCGAGGCAGATCTACACATGGCTCAACCGCGGCGCGGCGGGCTTCGAGGACATGACGAACCTGTCGCGGCCTCTGCGGGAGCGGCTGTCCGGCCTTTACGAGCTGAATACGCCGACCGTGGCGCGGAAGCTCGTCTCGCAGAAGGACGGAACGGTCAAGTACCTCTGGCAGCTTTCCGACGGCAACTGCGTCGAAAGCGTGCTCATGCGCTATCACCACGGCAACACCGTCTGCATCTCCTCGGAGGTCGGCTGCCCGATGGGCTGCGCCTTCTGCGCGTCTACAAAAGGCGGGCTGGTCCGGCGGCTCAAGCCGTCGGAAATGCTGACGCAGGTGCTTTTTACGCAGCTCGATTCCGGTCTGCCCGTTTCCAACATCGTGCTGATGGGCATTGGCGAGCCGCTGGATAACTTTGACACCGTTCTGCGCTTTCTGGAGCTGGTCAACAGCCCTGAGGGCATGAACATCGGTATGCGGCACATCAGCCTTTCCACCTGCGGTCTGGTCGACAAGATCGACCTGCTGGCCGAGCGCAATCTGCAGCTTACGCTGTCTGTCTCCCTGCACGCGCCGACCGACGAGGTCCGCAGCCGGATCATGCCGATCAATCGGAAATATCCGGTGGACGTGCTGCTGGCCGCGTGCAGACGCTACTTTGAGAAAACAGGAAGACGAATTTCCTTTGAATATGCAATGATACGGGATGTGAACGACACGCCGGAGATGGCGCGGACGTTGATCAAAAAGCTTCGCGGCATCGCGGCGCATGTCAATCTCATCCCGCTGAACCATGTGGCGGAAAGCCCCTTGAAGCCCAGCCTGCCGGAGACCGTAAGGTCGTTTCAGGCGGCGCTGGAGGCGCAGGGCATTCCCGCTACCGTCCGCAGAACGCTCGGGAGCGACATCAACGCCTCCTGCGGCCAGCTGCGGCGGAACTTTGAACAATCCCGGCGAAAGGAGTGAGGCAAATGGAAGCTTGGGGTTTGACGGATGTCGGCAACGTTCGGGAGCAGAATCAGGATTCCTTCCGGATCGTCACCTTGGGCGAACATTCGCTTTTGGCGCTCGTCTGTGACGGCATGGGCGGCGCGAAATCCGGAAACGTGGCCAGCCGCCTTGCAAGCGAAGTCTTTTCCGAGGAGGTCAAGCGGTCGTTTTCGGCCGAAATGACGCCCGACGAGGCGGAGCGGATGCTGCGCACGGCGGCGTCGCTTGCCAATATCACGGTGTACGAGCATTCGCAGCTCAGCAACGAGTACACCGGCATGGGCACGACGCTGGTCGCCGCGCTGATCTACGCGAAGGCGACGCTGGTCCTCAACATCGGCGACAGCCGCGCCTATCGGATCAATCCCGACGGGGTGCGCTGCATTACCGTCGACCATTCGGTCGTGGAGATGATGGTCCGGCGCGGGGAGCTGACGCCGGAGCAGGCCAAGACCCATCCCAGCAAAAATCTCATCACCCGTGCCGTCGGCACGGGGAAGCAGGTCTTTGCCGACGTGTTCCGCGTCGAAACAAAGCGCGGCGACTGCCTGCTGCTCTGCTCGGACGGCCTTTCCAATCAGATGGCGGACGAGGAGATCCTTTTTGAAGTGATCCACGGCGCGCGCAAGGACGATTGCTGTCAGAGACTTCTGGAGATCGCCAAAAACCGCGGAGCACCGGACAATGTCACCTCGGTGCTGATCTCGCTGGCATAGGAGGTCGCGCAATGCTTCGCAAAACGACATATTTCGGCAGCCGTTCGCCGCTGAGAACGGGCCGCGCCTGCGGATAGGAGTTGCCATATGGAAAATTACATCGGAAGGTTGCTGGACAACCGCTACGAAATTTTGGAGATCATCGGCAACGGCGGAATGGCCGTTGTGTATAAGGCGCTCGACCACCGCCTCAATCGTCTGGTCGCTATTAAGATCCTGAAGGACGATTTTTCGCGGAATCAGGAATTTCGCCGCCGCTTCCATGCCGAGTCGCAGGCGGTCGCGATGCTTTCGCATCCGAATATCGTCAGCGTCTACGACGTCTCCCGCTCCGGCGACGCCGACTATATCGTCATGGAGCTGATCGAGGGCATCTCCCTCAAGGAATATCTGGAAAAGAAGGGCGCGCTGAACTGGCGCGAGACGCTGCATTTCTCCATGCAGATCGCCAAGGCACTCGACCACGCGCACAGCCGCGGCATCGTCCACCGCGATATCAAGCCGCATAATATCATGATCCTGAAGGACGGGAGCATCAAGGTCGCCGATTTCGGCATTGCCCGCATCGGCGGCGCGCAGAATACCCTTACGCGCGAAGCGCTCGGCTCCGTCCACTATATCTCGCCGGAACAGGCCAAGGGCAGCCGCGTGGACTGCCGCAGCGATATCTATTCGCTCGGCGTCGTGATGTACGAGATGCTGACCGGGCGCACGCCCTACGACGGCGAAACGCCCGTGGCGGTCGCCATTCAGCATATCAACGGCGTTGCGCGCCTGCCCAGCGAGCTGGTAACGGGCATCCCGCTCGGCATGGAGCAGATCACCATGCACGCCATGAACGCCAATGCCGATATGCGCTATGCCTCTGCAGCGGAAATGCTGCGCGACATGGAGGAATTTCGCAAGAATCCGTCCGTCACCTTTGATTTCAGCAATCCGGTCGAGCCGGTCGTGCGGCCGAATCCCGCGCCGCGCGCGACTGCCGCGCCGCAGAACGGGCAGCCCGCCCGCACCGCGCCGCCCGTCCGCACCGGTATGAACCGCTCCGAGGCCGAGCGCTACGCCGCCGCGCGGAACGCCTCCAAGAACGACTCCCGCACACCGGAGGAGCGCCGTCAGGAGCGCGAACGCCGCGACGCCGAGCGCGCCGCCGAAAAGAAGCGCAAGACCATCATCATCAGCGTCGCCGTCGCCGCCGCCGTCGTCGTGGTGCTGGCGATCGTGCTGACGGCCGTGCTGCTGCACGGCAGCGACAGCCCCGACCGTCCCGACGCCTCTACCACGGCCGAGGGCAACGTGATCGTCGACGATTTTGTCGGTATGCTGCTTGAGGACATCGATCCGCGGGATTACCCCGATCTCAAGGTCGACGTGACCAATGTCAAGGAAGCCTACAGCGACAAGTATGACGAGGGCTATGTGATCGATCAGACGCCGAAGAGCGGCGACGAGGTCCGAAAGGGCCGCACGGTCACGCTGACGGTCAGCAAGGGCGCGGAAAACAACAAGATGCCCGATCTCTCCGACACGCTCGGCACGGACGCGATCAAGCAGCTCAGCGATATGCAGCTCGGGCTGAAGGTCGAGACGAAGGACGAGGCCAGCGAGACGATCACCAAGGGCTATGTTGTCCGCACCGTTCCGGCCACCGGCGAAAAGCTGGAAAAGAACCAGAATGTGACGCTCTATATCAGCCTCGGCTCGAACAAGATGCCCAAGCTGGAGGGCGAGACAAAGGAAAACGCCGAAGCAAAGCTCAAGGCAATGGAGCTGAATCTGCGGGTCGTATTCTTAGAGGAAAAGAGCGAAAAGGTCGAGGCGGGCCTCGTGACCCGTACCGAGCCTTCCGCCAACAGCGAGCTGAGCAAGGGCCAGCAGGTCTCCGTTTACGTCAGCACGGGTGACGACCGCATCATCGTCCCCGACGTGCTGAATAAGGGGCTGGACACCGCAATGTCCATGCTGAAGGCCGCCGGCTTCGAGGCCAGCAACATCACGGTCAACGAGGTCGAGGACCCCACGGTCGACGCCGGAAAGATCGTCAGCCAGAGCGTAAAGCCCGAGACCAAGGTCGAGAAGGACAGCAGGATCGTCATCGACGTGGCGGTCGCGCCCAAGACCCAGCCGCCCACGGAGGCACCGACGGAGCCGCCCACGGAGGCGCCGACCGAAGCGCCGACCACTCCGTAGCCCCATGGCCGAACGAAGCACGGGCCGCATCGTCAAGGCGCTGAGCGGATTTTACTATGTACGGAGCGGCAGCGGCGTAACGGAATGCCGCGCACGGGGCATCTTCCGCAAGGAGGGCCTGACGCCGCTCGTAGGCGACTATGTCGAATTTTCCGTCGAACACGGCAAGGGAATGCTTGAAAAAGTGCTGCCGCGCAGGAATTGGTTCCTGCGCCCGGCGGTCAGCAATCTCGACGCGCTGGTCATTCTGGCCTCCGGCTCCAACCCCGTGACCGACCCGTTCCTGATCGACCGCGTGGCGGCGATCGCCGGGGATCGCGGCGTTCCGGTGCTGCTGTGCGTCAACAAGACCGACTTGGACAGCGGCGACCGACTCATCGGCATCTACCGCCGCGCGGGCTTCCGCGTCTTCCCTACCAGCGCCGAAACGGGCGCGGGCATCGACGCCCTCCGCGAAGCCATTTCCGGCAAAACCGTCGCCTTTACGGGCAATTCCGGCGTCGGAAAGAGCAGCGTCCTGAACCGTCTGGACAGCCGCTTTGCCATCGAAACGGGCGAAGTCTCCGAGAAGCTGGGACGCGGACGGCATACGACGCGCCATGTGGAGCTGTACGACTTGGGGGACGATACCTTCGCCATCGACACGCCCGGCTTCGCGTCCTTTGACACGGAGCAGATGGAGCTGGTGGTAAAGGAAAATCTGCAATATGCCTTCCCCGACTTTGCGCCCTATCTGGGCAAATGCCGCTATCATGACTGTGCGCATATCCGCGAGCCGGACTGCGCGGTCCTGCAGGCGCTTGCGGACGGAAGGATCGAGCCGACCCGTCATGCCAGCTATGTCCGCCTGTACGAAAGCGCGAAGGAGATCAAGCCCTGGACATTGAAATAACGGTACTTTTTACCGCCCTCTGCACATACGGTTGCAGGGGGCGGTTTTTATGTGCAGAAAAAATGAATTACTCGGTTCGGTCATGATGGCCTTCGGCGCGGGACTGCTTGTGGCGCTGCTGATCTCGTCGGATTTTGTGCTGGCGATCCTCGGCGTCGCGCTGCTGCTGGGCGGCCTGCTCGTCGCGAAAAAATGCGGCTAGACAGGCGTCATAAACCTGTCCGCGCGGGCATATATATCGGTTAGGGAAGCTCCGAACAGGCCGCCGGAGGTATTCGGCGCGGGTCGCGGACGACTGCTTCGGCGCTTCCCGAAACCAAAAAGGAGTGAAAGCGATGGAGCTTGTGTTTCAGGAAAATCGGCGGGATTACCTGCGGCGTATTATGGACGAAACGGCGGCACAGGAGCAGACGGTCGACCTGGTCGTGCCGGACAGCATTGCGGACTGTGACCGCGTGGTCGACGCGTTCGGAACGGTCCTGATCCGTTCGGAGGAGTGTTCCTCGGGCAGCGCCTCGGTGGCGGGCGTGGTGCAGGCGGGGGTATTGTTCGTCTCGGAGGACGGCGTCACACAGTGCATGACGGCGCAGATCCCGTTCTCGTTCCGCAAGGATTTCGGCGCGGAGCAGGCCGAATGCACCATGCAGTGCCGCTGCCGGATGAAAAGCATGGACGCGCGGATGCTCAATTCCCGCAAGATCCTGCTGCGCGCGGGGATCGTCTGCACCATGACGGTCTATGCCCGTGAGCCGCTTGTGACCTACGAGCCGGAGGAGCCTGCGCCCAACCTGCAGCTCAAGCAGACGACGCTCCCGCTGCGGATGCCCGTCGGTCTGGGCGAAAAGAGCTTTGCGCTCAACGAGGAGCTGGAAACGGGCGCGCCGATGTCGCGGCTTTTGAAATGGATGAGCCGCATCCGCATCGGGGAGCAGCGGCTTGTGGGAAACAAGGCGGTATTCAAGGGCGAGTTCCTTGTCCACGCGCTCTACAGCGATCCGGATGAGGCGCTGCATACGCACGACTGGACGGTGCCGTTTTCGCAATATGCGGAGATGGAGCGGGAATACGACGAGGACTGCGACGTGCTGACGGCGCTGTCTCCGACCTCCGTGGAGCTGGAGCCGGACTTCGGAAACGGGCGGTTGTATTTAAGCGCAAATCTGCTGGCGCAGTGTACGGCAGTCGGCCCGCAGACGGTCCGGGTGATCGAGGACGCCTTCTGCACCGACGCGGAGCTGAAGCCGCAGTGGTGCGACTGGGCGCTGAGCGGACTGCTGGACAGTCAAAGCTTTCGGGAAACGGCGGTCGCGGCAGGAGATCAGGCGGCCAAAAACGTCGTAGACGTCTGGGCCTACCCGGACGAGGTAAGTAAAATGCGCACGGACGGGCGGATGCGGCTGGAGCTGCCGCTGAATTGCAGCGTGCTGTATACGGACGGCGACGGCGCTTTGCAGGGGAGAATGCTGCGGACGTCCGTGACGATGGAGACGGAGCTTGCCGAAGAAAGCCGCTGTGCCGTGACCGGGATCGACTGCGGCGAGGCGTTCAGCGCCGCCGGAGAAAACGGCATCGAGCTGCGGCTTCCCGTGAGCGTAACGGTGGAAAGCAGCGCCGAGCACCGTCTGCGCGGCCTGAGCGGCGGGGAGATCGAGCCGCTGCCCGCGTCGGCCGAGCCGCGCCCGGCCGTGATCCTGCGGCGGACGGACGGCGAGGAGGAGATCTGGGAAATCGCCAAGAGCCTGCGTACGCCGATGGCCGCCATTCGCGAGGCCAACGATCTGGAGGGGCCGACCGCCCCGGCCAACACCATGCTCCTGATCCCGATGGGCTGACGATGCCCGTAAAATATCACCAGCGGCCCGACGGCAGAACCGTCGGGCCGCTTGCACGTATCAAAGAAGCGCCGGTCATGTCATTGCGAGGTTCGCGGAGCAAACCGTGGCAATCCGCATCTCTCTGCGCCGGTTTTCTCTTAAAAACGTTACAGAGGAGAACGGATTGCCACGTCGGGCTGCGCCCTCCTCGCAATGACATAACCGAAAGTGCTTTGCCACGCTGAGGCGGCAGAGCCGCCGACGGCTATGACATCGCAATGACAAGTAAGGAACTCCACACCGCGAACAAAACGGAAACGTCTGCAAGCGGCGTGGTGGGGTCACCCCGCCCTACGCAAAAATTTCGGTCTCGTGCGTAGGGCGCGATGCCCACATCGCGCCGCGAATTTCGGACGCAGAAACAACAGCGCCTGCCGGGACCGATGCGCCAACGGCTACGTCATCGCAATGGCAAAAGTGAAATGTTACCCTTCAAATTTACTCCGGCCGGTGGGCGGGGACGCTTGCAGAGCTGCCCGCCGCAACTCATACTAGAATCTGTTAAAAAGCTTGAAAAGCTTTTTCAGCGTGTCGAAAAACTCTTTTCGACACGCTGACAGACTGCTAAAAAGTTCGGAAGACAAGCAACTCACGCCCGTCGGCGTACATAGGTACGGTAGGGCGTGAGTTGCGCAGTAAGTCAAAATCCTTGCGAAGC
>CAKTVW010000014.1 GCA_934630495.1 uncultured Oscillospiraceae bacterium | reverse complement strand
AGACAAGGCTCTCGTCGGGATTGGCAATGGCGTCGTCTGTAGCCGTCACTTCGCCGTAAGCCAGTCTGCCGGAGGAGACCTCCGCTTTCATTGCCTTGCCATCGTAGACGATCAGATAATCGCCTTCGACAAGAGCGCCGTCAGTCTCAGCGGTGTACTTTTTAAAGGTACCGCTGACAGAGGCAGCGCTTGCGTTGATCGAGATCCCTGCGAACATGGAAACGACCATGGTCAATGCAAGAATCAGGCTCAGGAATCGCTTTGTCATTTGCATTCACTTCTCCTTATAGATTTTTTAGAGATGGGGAAACGCGATGAAAATGCGATGCTGGGACAGTAAACATTGATCCACCGTACGAAAACACGCCGTTCTTCTGCGCAGTAGCGGCCGGATGAGCGGCACATTCAACCATCCGGACGTCCGTTCAGAAAATCGCCGCGGCCCGCGAGAGCAGATCGATCTTTACGCCGGGTAAAGGGTGCGATGCCGGGGAAAAGCGCTGAAAAGGCGATCGGTCGAGCGGAGCTTTTGCGGAAAATGGATAGGGCGTCCGTTAAACCGATCGTGCGGAGATATGAATAACCCGCCGAGGCGGATCGATTCATGAATCCGTGAAATGCATAAGCGCATTATTACGGCTGCTGTGTCTTAACTATGTAGTTTTATCTATAACCCTGTATTTTCTTAGTCGATCATAACACGTCCATGAAGAAACGTCAAGTGAAAATTTTACATTTGCTTGTAACTTGTCCAAATGAAGTAGAAAACGGCTAATTCGCTGTCGATTTTGGATAATTAAGTCATTCTCTGCAAGCACATTAGTTTACATAACAAAATGACCCGTTCTTTTTCCTCGGAACAAGAATATTATAAAATCTCTAGCCTGTCGAAATATGACGAAACAGACGCATATTAACTTTTCTTACTCTATTTATTTTCGGTTCGACGGATGCGTTGGTTCAACGCGGCAGTCACCGCGTATATCCCGTGCAAGCGCGAAAGCCGGTCATATAATGCATCATTACAGCTGTGTCAGCGCGCGCAGTGTATCGGCTGCGGCGCGAAGCTGGATGCGGCGGATCTCGTTCGGCATCCGCTTCAGCTCCGCGATCGGCTCTATATTGAGCGGCCCGCGGAAGCCGATCTCTCGCAGCGCCTCAAAAATCGGCGTCCATTCGATCCGCCCGCTGCCTGGGAACAGATGCAGGTCCTCATAGACCGGCGCAATGCGCCCGTAATTGTCGTTGAGATGAACGGTTGCAAGATTTCCCCGAAAAGCGCGGATCATCGCCGGGATATCCTGTGCTTCGATATTGGCGTGGCCCGTATCGAGGCAGAGCTGTACACGCGCGCTGCCGATATCGTGCATCAGCGCCAGCATATCCTCCGCACGGGTATAGGGGTAGGGCGCGTCGCCGGGCTGCTGCGTATGGTGGGAATCAAAGGTGTTTTCCAAATTGATCGTCACGTTATAGCGTTCGGCAAGGGGCAGCAGATCGTGAAACCAGCGGACATTCCAATCATGAATGCGGCGGCGCACGGATTCGCTGTCGATCCGACCGGTATGCCGCAGCGGATGGAATATGAGCTGACGGCAGTCCAGCATTCCACATGCCTCCAACGTCCGTTCATAGATCTCGTGCGGCGCTTCGTAGCGAAAATCCTCCGGGATCGCCTGCTCCCATGTCGCATGTGCCTGTGTGATCGGCAGAGAAAGCGCACGGGAAAGCCGTTCCACCTCTTTTACCCAGCCGCGCCACGATTCCATGGGCATCGGGTCGGCTGCACTGCGGCTGTAGGCGCTGAACGGAAAGTCGAGAGAGTCAAAGCCCGCGTCCTTTATCAGGCGCATTGCCTCGGAAAGCTGCATGGAACGGCAAAAGCTCGCCATTGCAGTGCTGATCGTATTCTGCATAAAAAACTCCTGTTGCATCTTTCATACGGGATCGTTTATAATAAGTATAGCATCGCTGCGCGGGTTTGTCAATTTCTGTCTGCGAATATCGGCCCGTGCGCGTCCGTTATATCATCTGCGGCAGCGAATCGTTTTATACGGCAGGAGGTCGACATGAAGCTCTATCGCAAGGTAAATCGACTTATCAAGCATCTGGCATCATACCACATCGCACTCTATGCGGCCAACGCTTCGTTTTATATTTTTCTTTCCATATTCCCGGCGATCATGCTGGTAGTCGGTATCCTGCCGCATATCGGCTACAGCAGCGAAATGCTTCTCCGCGCTCTGCGCAGCGTCATGCCGGAGGTGCTGATGCCGCTGCTGGAGGGCGTGATCCGCGATATGAGCACAAACAGCAGCAGCACCCTGCTCTCGCTCACGGCAATCACCGCCGTTTGGTCGGCATCGCGCGGCGTTTACTGCATCCAGCTCGGGCTGAACGCCATGCACGGCGTGCGCGAAAGCCGAAACTACATTCTTCAGCGTCTTCTGTGTATGCTCTATACGCTGTTTTTGATCGCCGCACTGATCTTAACGCTGGTACTTCACGGCTTTGGGCAGGAGCTTGCCGGATATCTGCAAAGGCAGGAAATACCGATTCTTCGCTTCCTTGCCAAACTCCTTCAATTCCGCGGCCTGATCCTGTTCCTGCTGCTGTCGGCGCTGTTTACCGCCATGTTCTGCGTGTTTCCCAACCGAAAGCTCTCCGTTCGGAGAAGTCTTCCCGGCGCGGTGTTGGCCGCGCTCGGCTGGCTGCTGTTTACGATGTTTTTCTCGATCTACGTTCGTTTTTCCGGCTCGTATTCCGTATTCTACGGAAGCTTGTCCAGTATTGCGATCGGTATGCTCTGGCTGTATATCTGCATCTCGATTCTGTTCTACGGCTGTGTGTTCAATCTTCTTTTAGAACGAAGGCAATAAAAAAGCTGCGGCTTACCGCAGCTTTCAGACTGTCAAAAAAGTCCGTAATCGTCAAAATCGGCTAACATTTTAAAAGATTTTCACTATCTAAGTTTTGATTCGAAAAAACGGGATATTCCAAACTTTATAATGTGAAAATTCGCTTGCTCCGCAAGAATTTTGACTTACTGCGCAACTCACGCCCTACCGTACCTATGTACGCCGACGGGCGTGAGTTGCTTGTCTTCCGAACTTTTTTGCAGCCTGTCAGCGTGTCGAAAAGGGTTTTTCGACACGCTGAAAGCTGCGGCTTACCGCAGCTTTTTGGCTGTCAAAAGGTCCGTGATCGTCAAAATCAGCTTACTTTTTAATAGCTTTTCACCGGCCGTGTTTTCATTTCAAAAACAAGGAGGGCACTGCTCCGATCGGCTTCCGCTTATCGGAGCAGCACCCTCCCGCGTTTTACTTTCTGTCGAAGGACATGCAATCGGTGCACTGCTTGACCGTGGGATCAGCCTCGTGCGTGCCGACGCGAATGCTCTCCAGAGAGCAGTAGTTTTCCTCACCGCAGTGATGTCTGCACTGAGTAACGCTGCACTGGATGGCGCGGTTTACGTTGCAATGACAGCTCATGTTCCGACCTCCTTTTCCCTGATGTCCGTAGTAGTCTGCGCAGTCTCGCCGGAATTAGTACAGGAAAAAATTGACACGCGCCGTTTTTGCAACTATAATAACATTACAGCCGTCTGCGTGGATGGAGTTCCGTCGGCTGCATTTTATTCTATGCTTCGGAGGTTTCACATGATAAAGGTCGCTCCTTCTATTCTCTCCGCCGATTTTGTCAATCTGGAGCGCGATATCCGCGCATTATCGAAAACCGGCGCCGATTATGTCCACGTCGATGTCATGGACGGTCTGTTTGTCCCGAACATCACCATCGGCATTCCCGTCGTCGCAGCGATCCGCCGCATTACGGATATGCCGCTGGACGTCCATCTGATGATCGACCGCCCGCTTCGCTATGTCGACGACTTCTGCAAGGCCGGAAGCGATCTGCTGACCGTTCATGTGGAAGCCGATACCGAAGAAAATACCCTCGCGGCCCTGAAAAGGATTCGGGAAAACGGCGTTCGCGCGGCGATCTCCGTCAAGCCCAAGACGCCTGCGGAGGCAGTCCTCCCCTTTCTTCCCTACTGCGACCTGATCTTGGTCATGACGGTCGAGCCGGGCTTCGGCGGGCAGGCCTTCATGGAGGACATGATGCCCAAGCTCAAGGCCATTCGCAGTTATATCGACGCGCAAAATCCTTCGTGTGAGCTGGAGGTCGACGGCGGCATCAACGAAAAGACCGCGCTGATCTGCCGCGAGAACGGCGCGAATGTTCTTGTCGCCGGCAGCGCTTATTTTAAGGCGGCAGACCCGTCCGCATTTGTCCACAGCGTCAAATCGGAGGGCTGATGTATGAAATTTGACATTGCGATTGTCGGTCATATGGCCGATCCGCTTTCGACGGCGATTTTGACCCTGTCCCGCGCCTACGATCTGAATGTCTGTTTTTTCAAGCTGTCTGATTTGAAGATTGAGGAAGAGCCGGTCTGTGCCGACGCGATCTACTGGAACGGGCGGGAAATGGCCCATACGCTAGCCGAGATCCCGCCGATCTGCGAAGCGCGTTTCAGCGTCAATTCCACTAAAATCGCATCGATCCCGGAGCTTCGGGAAAAGCTGGAGCGGCTGCGTCAGATCACCCGTTTTACCGAATACGGCAGTCTGGGAAAGGTCGCGATCTCGCGCCAGCTTCTGCAAAGCCCGCTCTACGATCTGACGATCCCGACCTTCGACCTGAAAAACTATGCGGAGTTCCGGAAATATGCCGCAACGCTCAAAAAATCCATTCTGAAACCGTCCGGTGGACGGCAGGGGCTGTGCGTATCGAAAATCGACGCGATCGGCGCGCCACCCGTTATTTCCCGTGGCAATTCGCCCGAAGACTTCTCGTCCGACGACTGGGACGCTTATTGCGAAACTCTGAGATCCAAGCGTCTCGGAAATCCGATCCTTCAGCCGCGCCTTGACTTTCATCTGGATGATGCGCATGCCGTCGATTTTCGGCTTCTCGTAAGCAGAGGGGCAAGCGGTGGCTGGGAAAAGGTGGCAATTTATGCCCGCATCGGCGCAAACGGCACCGTCTCGAATCTTTCGCGCGGCGGCTACGTCGCAGACCCGGAGGAAATTCTTCAAATGATCGCTCCCGGCAAAGCGGCACAGCTTCTCGCCGAGCTTGAAGAATACTGCGTTACGATACCGGAGACGATACAACGGTTCCGAAGCACGACCATCTCCTGCCTCGGCATCGATATCGGGATCGACCGCGAATCGCAGAAGCCCTATATTCTCGAAGCAAACACCATTCCCGGCACAAAATATCACGTTTGGCATCTTGCCGAGAAAAAGGTGCAGTACTATACATATCTGGTTGCCCAAGGCGCGGCCGCTGCCGCGCCGACGGCGGACTGAGCCGCAAAAAGCACGCCGCTCCTTTTCGTATGAAGCGGCGTGTTTTTTGCGTTTATGCCCAGACCAGCCAGATATATGCATATCCCACAAGGACAGCAACCAGCGTAAAGGGCAGTCCAATCCGGAAAAAGCTGCTGTTTTTTACCTCATATCCCTCTTTGCGCAGAATGCCGATCGCGGCAATATTGGCCGAAGCGCCGACGGGCGTGATATTCCCGCCCAGCGTTGCGCCCGTAAGAAGTCCGAAATAAAGCACATAGGGTACGCCCGTAATGCCCATTGCGGGCGCTATGCTTCGGATGACCGGAAGCATCGTCGCCACATAGGGGATATTATCGATAAAGGCCGACAACAGCACCGAAGCAAACACAATGATCGTGTAGACCGCAAACAGATTGCCTTTTCCAAGCGAACGGATCAGCTTGGCAAACTCGTCAAGCACGCCCGCGCGCTCGACGCCGCTGATGATGATAAACAGTGACGCAAGCAGCAGGAGCGTTTGATAATCGATCTCCCGCAGCGCCGAAAGAGACTGCTTCAGGCTCTTGCTTCGCAGGAGCGAGTAGATTGCCGTGACAGCAAAGATTGCGAGGCAGATATAGCCGTTGACGTTCTCCGGCAGTCCCTCAAAGAAGGAGGCCGCAATGAGCAGGACAATGTTCGCCAGCAGCAGGATGGAGGGGACATAGTCCTTGACCTGCGTGGTTGAATCGATCGAGACATGCTCTCTCTGCTTGCGGAAAATGAACATGATAACGGGGACCGTGGCCAAAGCGCCCAGCTCGACCGCCCAGAAGATGCTGAAACGACCGTTGAGGAAGAAAAACTCAATGAAATTCATGTCCGCGTAGCCGCCGAGCATGATCGACGTCGTATCGCCCACAAGCGTCGCCGCGCCCTGCAGATTGGAGGACACGGAGATGCAGATAAGCATGTCGACCGGCGAAATTTTCAATTGCTTGGCGACAGCAAGGCCGATCGGCGCGATCATCAGCACGGTCGCAACGTTGTCCATAAAAGCCGAAATAAAGCCGGAAAACAGCGAAATGAGCACGACCGCCCACATGGTGTTGGGCGCGATGCGCAGAAGCCGCTCCGCCATTCGATCGGGCATTTTTGATTCGATAAAGAAGTAGACCGTTCCCATCGTGCCGAACAGCATCATCAAAACGTTCCAGTTGATTGCACCCGCAGCATCGCGCAGGGCGGAGGCCGCACCGCCGCCTCCGGTCGCACAGCCCCAGATCACAAAAAATACGGCGGAGACTGCGGCGACCCAGTGGCGCACCTTGGGCAGCGCGATCATTAAAACATAGGTAACGGCAAAGGCGATCAACGGAACAAGCATTCGGGTTTCTCCTTTTCACGGTGTAAATGATAAAAATAAAAAGACCTTCGGCACGAAATCGTGCTAAAAGTCTCGTTCCCAAGCGGGCGCATACCCACCGACTGCGGTCGGGCGATTGTTGAATATGCGTTACGGAAGCTCCGAAACGGAGCATTCCTAAACTACTCCCTCTTAACGCGGTTTAATATACCAGCTTTCGGAGGAAAAGTCAACCGCTCTTTTTTGTCGGTTCTCCCCGATTGAAAGGCTTCGGGGAGAACCGACAGGCGTTTATACAGGCGTTTATTAAGAAAATGCAATCGGAGTCAGCTTCACAGCTCCACGGCGGTATCGGTCGCGAAGAACCAGAGAATGCGCTTTTTGACCGGGCGGGCGAAAATTTTGGAAAGCGCGCGGCTGTATGCATCGAGCTGTCCGCGATAGTATTCCGCTCTTTCCCGTTCCCCGTCCGTTTTCACCGCGTCGGACTTAAAATCTAAGATCGTCAAGCCGTCGGGGTCGAGAATACAGCAGTCCGTCACGCCCTGAAGCAGCACCCGCTCCCCTTCCAGCGCGGGATCGTAGCGTGCCGCGTCCTCCAGAACGGAAAACTTAAATTCCCGGACCACACGCTCCGAGCACAGGACGCGCCGACCGACCGGTGACTGAAAGAAATTCAAAAGCTTCGCGGGCGGAACGGCTTCGGCCTGCTGCGGCGTTAAGAACCGCTCCCGCGTCAGGCGGCGCAGCTCTGCCTCGATCGAGGACAGATCGGTGCAGCGCTCATAGCGCAGGAACTGCATTGCCAGATGGATCGCGGTGCCGCGCTCGGCGGGCGTAAGCGGACGTGCGCCGTCCAGCAGTCTCGGCTTTACGAAGCGGAAGGGCGGTGCACTCGGCGCTTCCTCCGAGATCTCGCGGTCAAGCCCGCGTCCCTTGAGCTGCGTCGCCGTCAGCTTACCGGGTGCCTCGGCCGCCGCGCCGTGCAGATATTCCGGCTTGCGGAACGGGCGGAGCGGTCCTGCGGCAGGCTCCGCCTGCCGTACGATCGGCGCCTTCCGCACCGGAACGATCGGCTCGGTCACGCGGATCGTCCACGGATATTCCGAAACACCGCGCTGCTCCGGATAGCCGCCAAGCTCAAACAGCTCGCCCGCCTCGGTGTGGGTCATCGCCGCCATAAGCACCCAGTCGCCCAGCGCGGCCGCCGATTCGATCAGCGCGTCCGACGCAGGGAGCGTCAGGTCCTTAGCAATGCTCTGTAAGCGGCGCTTGAGGCTTCTGGAGCAATAGGTCATGATGAGGCGATGCTGCGCCCGCGTCATGGCGACGTAAAGCACGCGCATCTCCTCGGAAACCGTTTCGCGCGCCATTCGCTCGCTGATCGCGGCGCGCGCGACCGTCGGATAACGGATCTGCTTTTCAGGGTCGGTGACGCTTGCGCCGATGCCCAGCTCCGGGTCGACCAAAACGCTCTGTGTCGCGTCGGAAAAATTGAACTGCTTGCTCAGATTAGCAAGGAATACTACGGGAAATTCCAAGCCCTTCGACTTATGGATGCTGATAATGCGCACCGCTCCGACCGTTTTGCCCGGCTCGGTTTTCATTCCCTTTTCCTTTAGACCGTCAAGGTAGCGCAGGAATCCGGGCAGACCGTAGCGGTCGCCGGTCTCGTAGCCGTCGGCCAGTGCAAAGAGGGCATCCAGATTGTGCATACGCTGTTCCCCGCCCTCCATGCAGCCGTAGATCGCGCGAAGATAGGTGCGCCGCTCCGTTTCGTCAAGCAGCTCGCGCAGGCTTCCGCGCTGCGCGGTGCGGCGCAGTGCCGAGAGGATCGTCAGGAACTTTTTCCCGCGCATTGAGGCGTTCAGCGCGTCAAACAGGTCCGTTCCCCGATTTTCCGCGCGGATAAAGGCCATATCGTCCGCAGAAAAGCGAAACACCGGCGACATCAGCACCGACAGCAACGGAATATCCTGATGCGGGTTATCGATCAAATACAGCAGATCGATCAAAAAACCGATCTCCTCGGAAGCAAACAGATCGTCGTTCCCGCTGATACAGCGGATGCCGCGCCGCTGGAGCGCGGAAATATAATAGGCGGAACGGCCGCTCACCGAGCGCAGAAGGATCACGATATCCTCCGGGCAGACCGGCCGCAGGCCGTCCCCGTCGGGGATCGTCCCGTCTCGGAGAAGACGCGCGATACGTTCGGCGACGATCTCCGCGTCGACCTCTTCGTTCCTTACGGGCGGCCGCTCGGGAAGCCCGCTCAGGTCGGAGCAGAGCAGCTCCACCGCCGGCTCCTGCGTCGGAGGGAACTCGCGCTTCGGATGCAGCGCCTCCGCGTCGCCGTAGTACAGGCCGCCCACGCGCGGCGTCATGGTCAATCGGAACACGTCGTTCGCCGCCGCAAGGATCTGCCGATCGGAGCGGAAATTGTCGGAAAGCAGAATTTTACACGGTCCCCCCGGCACCGCCTGCTTATAGTCGGCAAACGTGCGGTATTTGTCGAGAAAAATCGTCGGGTCGGCAAGACGGAAGCGGTAGATCGACTGCTTGACGTCGCCGACAAAGAAAAGGTTTTCTCCTTTTCTGGAGATCGCGCGGAATATGGAATCCTGCACGGCGTTGGTGTCCTGATATTCGTCGATCATGATCTCGGCAAAGCGCGACCCGATCTCGGAGGCAGCGGCTGTCGGACTGCCGCTGCGGTCATAGAGCAGCCTGAGCGTCTCATGCTCCAGATCGTTATAGTCCAGTACATGTCTGCGGCGCTTTTCCGCACCGTAAAGCTCCGAGTAGCGTTCCGTCAGCAAGAGCAGGCCGTAAAGCGCCGTGCCGCTGAGGCGGAGGTCGTCCAGCGCCTCCTCCGAAGCGGGGGAAACCCGTCCGCACCATTTTCGGACGCCCTTGATGACCTGTTCGCGGTCGGATTTTACGCGGAGCTGAAGCTCAGGTTCGGCACAGCTTCGGACCGCCTTGAGCTTTCCCGCGCCGTCCGGTACGGCGCGAAGCTCGTCCCATGTACGCGCGGCAGACAGCCGCTCGAGCCATGCGATATTGTCGGAAAAGGTCGGCAAATAGGCGGCAAGGCTTTCGCATTCTGCGATCATGGCGCAGTCGTTTTCCAGTCGGCGCTTACAGCCGTTCAGATACACGCGGAACTCCCGCAGGAGATAATCGCCCCAGACGGTCTGTCCGACATCCTCGCAATCGGACAGCGCCAAGCTCTGCTTCCACTGCTCCATACGCTGCTCGGCATCCCGCCAGCAGTGCGCCTGCGCGTCGACCTTGTAAATCAGCTCCGGAAGCGCCCGATCGTCTCTGCCCGCGCCCAGCATATCCAGCGCCGCACGAATTTCCGCCACCTCGTCGGGGCTTTGATACGCCTGCTCCAGAAGATTTTTCATCACCCTCTCGCGCAGAGCCGCCGCCTCCTGCTCGTCGCAGACGCGAAAATCTGCGGGCAGTCCCAGCAAATGCGCATATTCGCGCAGAAGCTCGCCGCAAAAGGCGTGAACCGTTGAAATATGCGCCAGATAAACACGGCCGAGCTGCTTTTGCAGATGCCGATTGTCCGGATCGTCGCCCAGAAGCTCGCTCAGCCGCGCGATCAGCTTGCCGCGCAGCTCTGCAGCGGCGGCCTGCGTAAAGGTTATCATCAGAAAGTCGTCGACATTGTGCCCGTCCTCCTGCACGAATCGGAGGACACGGTCGATCAGCACCTTCGTTTTTCCCGAGCCTGCCGCTGCCGATACCAGCAGCGCCCCGCCCCGGTGCTCGACGACGGCACGCTGCTCAGGCGTTAAAACGATCTCAGCCACAGCGTGTTCCTCCTTCCTCGACGGCCTTCCAGAACTCCGCCGGGTCCTTGATCGAAGCCAGCCAGCGTTCCTCCCGTTCTCCGCGGCAAACGCCGGAAAACGGGCAATACAGGCAGGCATTGCTCCTATCGCCGCAGAAATAGGGATTCGGCGCAAGCTTTCCCTCGTAAACGCCGTCTCCCAGCGCGGCGACGGTCCGAAACACATATTTTTCCAGTGCATCGAGCTGCTCGGCACTTGCAAGATCACCGGTGCGCTCTCCGCTTCGGTCGTAGCCGTACGGCAAAAACTCCGGCTCTCCCTCGCACGGCTCCATTGCCTGCAGGACCGGTTCCTCGTCAAGCAGCAGACCGCTTCGCTGTAAATTTTTCCGTCGTTTTTTCTCCAACGCAGCCTGATCGAGCTTGTCGGGGATCGTCACACGTTCTACACGCGCCGGGAAGTACAGTACGCCCGCAGGCAACAGCTCCCCCTCTCCCAGCACACCGCCGCTCCGCGCCAGCGCAAAGAGGTAGAGCAGCATCTGAAGCCCCAAGCCGCTCAGAATTTTGTGATATTCAAAGCTCTTCGGGCCGGTCTTGTAGTCCACGATGCGGACATAGACGCGGTCGCCGCGATGCCAGACATCCGCGCGGTCGACATAGCCCTCCAAAAGCGCAGTCATTTTTTCTCCCGCGATCGTGACGGCAGGCAGAACGCCGTCGCGGGCAAAGTGCAGTTCAAACCATTTCGGCTCAAATTCCGATCGCGACAGCTCCCGATACAGCTCCGTCACGACCTGTCTTACCTCGGAAAAGCTTCGGCGGAACAGATATTCCGCACGCGCCGATTCCCAGAGATCGGCCAGCTTGGTCTGCGCGTATTCCTCCATCCGCGCCTGCGCGATCCGCAGGACGCGCTCATGTGAGACCGCCTTGAAGCCGCCCTCCCGCTGCACCTGCCGCGCCGTATGCTCCAGCACGTCATGCACAAAGGTCCCGTAGAGTGAGGGGTCCATTTCCGCCGTCTTTCGCTCCTCCGCGCGCAGACCGTAGCGCAGGAAATAGCAGAAGCGGCAGGCGGCCAAGGTATCGATCTGCGTCGAGGAAAGGCGGAGCGGCCTGCGGTAAAGCGCCTCGACTGCCTCGGGCGAGAGCGTTCCGACGGCATAGCCTTCGGAAAGGCGCGCCGCCTTCTGCGCCATGGCGTCCGGTGCATTTTGCCGCTCCGGGACGCCGACAAGATAGTCCAGATAATCTCTCTCCGAGCGCTCCGTCAGGCCGGAGGCATCGCGGAGGACCGCCATATCGGGAAGCAGCACGGCCGCGCGGCGCAGATAGTAGGACTCGCTTCCCTCCGTCGCACTCAGCCACAGGTGCTCCGTCGGCGTGTTGAGCACGCTGTTGATCGCCGCAAGCTCCCGTTCCAGCCGCCCCGCCGCCGTCGGCATCAGGCTGACGCCGAGTGCGATCAGGCGTTCGCGCTCCTGATCGGTCAAGACGCTTTGGCTGCTTTGCACGCTTGGGAGCGCTCCTTCGTTTGCTCCCAGAACGAACAGATATTTACTGTCGCACTGTCTTTGCGACAGAATGCTTCCCACGCCGACACAGTCCAGACTTGCCGGGATCGTACCGACGGAATAGCGGCTCAGGGCCGTGCGAAGCACGCGGTAAAATTCCTCCGCCGAGCGCTGTGCCGCTCCGAGAATGCCGTATAGCTGCTCCATCAGGCCGCAGATGATCGCATAGACCTGCGCGTACTCCTGCGCAAGCTGCAGCTCCCCCTTGGCATAGGCCTCCTCCGCCATTGCGTTCAGGCGTTCGTTCAGCCCGATCGTTTCCATAAAGGTGTTCAGCGCGAGGACCATTTCCCCCGTCGTCGCAGCCGTGCGCAGGCTGTCGCGAAGCCGCAGCAGCGGCATAACCGCCGTTTTTCGGTCGGCATTCAACGCCTCGAGCAGCTCCTGCGCATGGTCGTCCGCTTCGCGCCGATAGCCGTAGGGATTCATCGTCCACGGTTTTTCCCAGCGGCTGCCGCGGACACCCCACAGCAGCACATAGTTTTCCAAGCGGTCGCAGCGATCCTCCGAAATACCGGAAAAGCCCGATTTCAGATAGGAAAGCACCGCCTCCTGCTCCATGCCGCCCGTCGCCGCCTCGAGCGCATCGAGCAGCGCATGGACGACAGGCTGATGTAAAATATCGCTGTCGCCCGCAAAATACGCTGGGATCTCCGCTCTTCGGAATACCGAACGCAGCGCCGCGCGATAGGCGGCATAGTCCGCGCAGGCGACGGTAATGTCCCGCCAGCGCGCGCCCTCCTCGATCAGGCGCAGGATTTCCCCCGCGACGGCGCGGCATTCCGTACTGACGTCCGGCGTCAGGATCAGCGACACCTGCTCCTGCCCGCCTGCAAACTGCGTGCGCCTTCCGCCGAACAAATGCCGCCGCAAAAAGCCGATCGCCGAATCGTCCTGCTCCGCAGGCAGCAAATGCACCCGGCTTTTGATCTCGGACTGTGCCGCGCCGCGCAGAAGCTTCGCCGCAGTGTCACGCGCCGCCGCATACTGCTGTGCGGTACTGTCCGGGCCGTCGCAGAAAAGATTGACGTTCAGCTCCGCGCCGCGCTGCATCAGCAGGCACAATATTTCCTGCTCCACGCCGTTAAAGTCCGTAAAGCCGTCTAAGAAAAAGCAGCAGTCGTCCAGAATGTCGCTTTCCCGCAGTATTTCGCACAGACGGGTCAGGCGCGTCTGCGGATTCTGCCCGACGTTCGCGCAGGCCGCGTCATAGCTCTCCATGATGAGCGCAAGCTCCTCCGTTTTGGCCGCAAGTGCGCCGCTGAGCTTTTCGGAGATGTGCCGCAGTGCGTTCGGCGTGATGCAGAAGCTGTGAAACTCGTCGACCGCGTCGAGCAGCTTTAAGAGAAATTCCGGTTTAGAGCCGGTATTTCCGAACATTTTCAGCTTCGGACGAATCTGCTCGATCGCCAGCGACATCAGAAGCAGCTTGCCGCCGTTATCCGTTTCGACCTCGGCAAGTCCGCCGACCCGGCTGAAGACACGGTCGGCCAGTCTGGAAAAGCTCAACACCTCCGCGCTGCGGGAGATCGTATCGCCGCCCATCTCGCACAGCCGCCGTTCGGCGGAATGCGAAAACTGCTCCGGCTCCAGAAGAATGAGCCGCCGCTCTCCCGCAGACGCCCGTTCACAGAGCGCCCGAAGCATTCGCGCGGTATTGTATTTTCGATCGGTACAGAACCATAGATGCAGCATCGTCTCACCCCTTACCGCTTATTTCTGCTTTTCTTCTATCGTATCATATTTTTCGACGTAAAAACAGGTCTTTCCGAAAAAAAGGGGAAGCTCCGAGGAACCTCGGAGCTTCCTCAGCGTGTCGAAAAAACCTTTTCGACACGCTGACAGACTGCTAAAAAGTTCGGAAGACAAGCAACTCACGCCCGTCGGCGTACGTGGGTACGGTAGGGCGTGAGTTGCGCAGTAAGTCAAAATCCTTGCGGAGCAAGCAGATTCTAACATTATAAAGTTCGGAATATTCCATTTTTGCGAATCAAAACGCTTAAAGCAAAATCCGTTAAATAGTTAACTGATTTTGACGATTCCGGATTTTTTTGACAGTCTGAGGAAGCTCCGAGATTCCTCGGAGCTTCCTGCCATCTGTCATTAATAATAATACCCGGAGTTGATAGCCGAAGCCGCGCCGGCCGCAACAGCGATCACAATAATGTAGATCACCCAGAAAACCGTCATGATGATGCTGATAATCATACCGACCGTCGCAAGAATGCTGCCGACCTTTGCCTTGCCCGTAAGCTGACCGCCTGCCGCAAGATAAGCCTTGACCTTACTCTTCGCGATCGCAGAGAAAATAATGCCAAGAATACCGAACTCAGCGAAGACAAGGCCCAAAATACCGAATACCAGAATATTCGTCGTATTAAAGGCGGGTGCTGCCGGAGTCACAGGCTGTGCCTGATAGACGGGAGCGCTTTCCTGCACAGGAACGGTCTCCTGTGCCGGAGCCTCGTCGGTAAGCGCCGCGCTGCAGTTCGGGCAGAAACGAGCGCCGTCCTCAACATTGGTCCCACAATTCGGACAGAACATAGTTACACCTCCTCTCTCATCTCTGTTGTGCCATGGCACCGCATCTGTGCGGTACCATCTATATCATACCACCTTGCAGCCCCGTTTTCAACAAAAATCGCTGAAAAATTCAAAGATCGCGCGGTCGTATGCTTCCCGATTGTTGATGCGAATGCGCGAATGTCCGCCGTGGTCGAACCAGACGAGGCGCTTTTCGGCATTACAGTCGTCGTAGAGCTTCTGCGCAAGCGCGGGCGACGAGAACTGATCCTCTCTGCTGTGCAGGAACAGAATCGGCTTTTTCAGCCGCCCGATGCGCTTATACGGGCCGTCGGTCACGGCGTTCGCGCCCGAGATCAGGCGGATATACAGCATGACCTCCAGCGCAAACGGAAATACCGGGCGCTTGTCGAGCACCATGTGATTGCGGAAGGATTCGTAGAAGCTCTTGTACATTCCCTCCACGCACATCCCCGCGATATAGTCCGGGCAGTCCGGCGCGGTCAGCGCAAACAGCGCCGTCGAGCCACCGATGCAGATACCGTGCAGCACGACGCTGCGATTGCCCAGCTCGTCATGCAGCAATCTGCTCCAAGCGAGAATATCGCGGTATTCCTTGTAGCCCAGCGACGAGATCTTCCCGTCGCTCAGGCCGTGCGCACGGTTGTCGATCACCAGTACGTTGTACCCTGCCGCGCGGAACGGCTCGGCAAAATAATAGCTGTACAGGCAGGACTCCATACGCCCCGCAATGATAATGACCGCACGCTCAAAGCCAAAGTCAAAGTATTCGCCGCAGAGGCGGAAGCCGTCGTTCGTGATCTCCACGGGGCGCTTGCAGCCGCCGTAGACCGCATCCCACGCCAGTCCTTCGTCGAACATCCGCAGATATTCCTCGTCCTCCGGGATGCTGCACGAGCGGTCCCATTTCTCCGGCTTCGTGCGGACCAGCAAAACCGTATAGATCACTGCGGACATAAACAGCGTCGGCAGCACGAACAAGAGCATGAGCGCGGCAAATACGATCCAAAAATAAATCATAACCGCCTCCTAGAATACGCCGAGAATCCAGCGATAGAGGCTCTGCCCTCCGCGGAAGAACGTCAGCTCCATGCACGGCGCCAGCGAAGCGACTGCCTGCGTGATCGCATCCTCATCGGCTTCGGCGGCGTCCTGTCCGAGAAATACCACACAGCATTCCTTATCGGACAGCTCCTCGATCCGACGCAGGCCCTCCGTCAGCGCCGTAATCTCGTCGGCAGCGGCAGCGACCGGAGCATCCTGCAAGATCGCGACCTTTTCTCCCGCCTTGCAGACAAGCTCCCCGTGGGCATAATCGCGCGTTGCGGTCGTAACGGACAGCGTAAGCATGCTCTCCGCGCCGGAACGCATCTGCCGCAGACGGTTCTGTACGTCGCCGCTGTCGGGAATATCCATCGACAGCGCACAATAGCCCTCCGCAACGGAAGCGGTCGGGAGCACAAAGATGTTCTCCGCGCCGGAAAGCGCGACCGCCTGCTCCGCCGCGCGGACGATATTCTTGTTATTTGGAAGCACCACGATCGCGTCGGCATCCAATTGCGCAAAAGCATCGACAAATTCGCGGCTGGAGGTGTTCATCGTCGGGCCGCCGTCGAGAACACAGTCGCATCCCAACTCACGAAATACCGACCGAAGCCCCTCTCCGTCCGCCACGGTAACGACCGCAAGCGTTTTATGCTCCTTGCGTCCGGCAAGCTTCTCCTGATGCTCATTGTGCTGAAGCTGCATGTTTTCCAGCTTGAAGGTCAAAAACTCTCCGTATTCCTGGCAGGCGGTGATGATCTTTGCGGGTCGGAAGGTGTGGATATGCACCTTCACGCGCTTTCCGCTCTGCGTAACGACCAGAGAATTTCCGTAGTGCTTCAGGTCCTCGACAAAATCCCCCAGAACAAAACGCTGTGTATATTTTTTGTCCGCCATGAGCTGCAGGATAAACTCCATGCAGTAGCCGTATTCAAACGGGCTGTTTTCGTCAAAGGCATCCATGCTTCTCTCTCCGGTCGGCTGTGCCGTCTCGATCTGCTTTCCGCGCTGGGATTTCAATATCTCGCCGTAGAGATACTTGAGCATTCCCTCGACGATCACGATATAGCCCGCGCCGCCGCTGTCGACCACGCCGGACTCCTTGAGAACGGGCAGCAGTTCCGGCGTATAGGCCAGCGTTTTTTTCATTTCGGCAATGTAGATCGAAAGCAGCGTCTCAACGGTCGTGCTGCGGTCGATCTGATTGCGGATGTGCTCGATCCCCTCCCGCGCAACGGTCAGGATCGTGCCCTCGACCGGGCAGACGACGGAATCATAGGCGACCTTGTAGCCGCGAATGAAGGCATTGCGCAGATCGCCGGGCGTCGCGGCGGAGCAATGTGCCAAGCTCTGAAAAATGCCGTTGAAAATTTGCGACAGGATCACGCCGGAATTGCCCCGCGCACCGAACAGCATCCCCTCGCTCAGGCCCTTGAGGTAAGCGCCCAGCTCCGGGGTCCGCTTTGCCGCGCGAAGCCCGTTTTCCAGGGTCAGGCTCATATTGGTCCCGGTGTCGCCGTCGGCGACGGGGAAGACGTTCAGATCATTGATCCGTTCCGTGTTCAATCGAATGTTCGCAAGGCCGTTGAGCAGCATTTTTTCAAACAACAGCCCGTTTACTCGTCTGGTTTTCATAAAGCAATTCCTTTATTTTTCTTTATGCTCTTTTCCGATGTTCTTTACGGCGTTGGGCAGGCCGAACGTGCAGAGGAACGCCGCGAGCGTGCCCGCCGCAGAGATCAGCGTAATGTATGTGATCGCGGAGGAGGCGCTCTCCTCGCTTCCCTTCAGCGCCGTCAGCACAACGCCCGTCGCCAATCCCGTCGCGATACCGGACACAAGGCCCTGCACCGCGAAATACATCGCGCCGTTGGAAACACCCGTTTCCTTTTCTTCATCGGCGGCAAGCTGCGACGGCACGGAGTACGCAACGGCGAACAGTGCGCCGATCGCAAAGGAACAGATCAGTCCCGAGACGATCGAGAGGACGGTCTTAGCGGTCCCGGCGGGCATAATGCCCACGAGGAACATCACGACCATGCCGAAGGAGAACATCAGCAGCGCATAGCGGTAGGCAAAGCCGAAGCCGTATTTCTTTTGCAGTCTGTTATACAGCAGCAGGGTCAGCGGAACCGGAATGAACGCCGCGACCATCACAAATATCATACTCATCCCGACATAGGAAAAGTACTCGTTAATGCCGCCGAGAAAGAGCTGCACGCCGAAATTCATAAACGCGGCGACCAGCATCCACGCAACATAAGAACGGTTTTGGAACGTGCAGCGGAGCGAACGGAACATATTGACGGTATGCGAGCCGTCGGACAATTTGCTGCCGAGCGTGGAATCCTCTTTTATCATAAAGAGCGGGATCAGCATCGTCAGCACGAGCGGCAGTACGATCAGCGCGACCGGGCGAATGTTCATGCCGTTGAGAAGCATTCTCACAACGACATAGCCGAGGATAAAATAGACGATATCGCAGACGGACTTCACGTTGGAAATGAGGCTGCGTTCCGCCTCCGTCTCGACAATCTCCGTAAAAGTCGCGTAATAAGTAACCATTGTCAGCGTATAGAACGTATAGAACACACACAGCACAAGGCCGAAATAGACCGTATTGAGCAGCGTTGCGCCGGAGGGATTCGGGATCACCAGAAACAGCACATACGCCAGCACCATCGGCACCAGTCCCATTATGAGCGACGGACGGCGTCTGCCCCATTTGGAGCGCAGACGGTCTGTGAACGAAGCCATGGGAATATCGATCACGCCGTCGATGATCTTGGCGATCAGGGCAAACACCGCCCATACCGCCGGGATGACAAGGTCCTTCTGCAAATATGTCTGAAACGGTACGACCTTCGCGTCAAAGCCGCCGACGAGCAGCGCACTGCAAAGATACGAGCCCATCATCAGGTTGAGCATATTCACGCCCATTCCCGAAACGGCATACAGATAGAGCTGCCATTTGTGCGTCAGTTTTTTCATTTTTCTTCTCCGTTCAGCAGCTTTTCGATCAAGCCGCGTTCAAAGGTAAGGCCGTCGGAAATGGGCTTGCCGACATAATACGCCGCCATCAGGCCCGGCCCGATGTTGATGCCGCACAGCGGGAAAACGTCGTTGATGCGCACCTCGCGCGGATGGAAGCGTTCCTCGATCATCTTTTTATACTCCTCCGCCTGCGGCTGACGGTTGGTATGCGCGATAAAAACGATCTGATCCTCCGGGTCCTCGATGGTCTGTTCTATATAGGAGAGGAGAACGGAATATGCCTTCTTCGCGCCGCGCGCCTTGCCGAGGACGGTCGTCAGGCCGTTGCTGTCAAACTCTCCGATCGGCTTGACGCCCGCAAGCGTGCCGAAAAACGCCTTGGGATGCGTGATTCTGCCCTTCTTGGCCACAAACGTCAGGTCGTCCAGCCAGCCGGCCTGATGGAAGCGGTTCTTGTTGCTCTCAAGATAGTCCGTGACCTCCTGTATGGACTTGCCCTGTGCGCGGAGCAGCGAGGCATGGACCGCAAGCAGGCCGAAGCCGGGGCCGAAGCGGCGGGAATCGACACAGCAGATCTGCGTGCCGGGATATTTCTTCATAACGGCATCGGCCGCCTGAAGCATAAAGCCGTGCGCGCCGCTGATCCCGCCGGAAATGGAAATCGCCAGAATGTCATAGCCGGCGGCGGCATATTCGCTGAACGCCAGCGTAAATTCTCCGATGCTCGCCGGGCTGGTGCTGAAGCCGGTCGGGTCCTTTTTCAGCTCGGCATAAAACTCGTCGCGGGAATAGCGGTCCCATTTCAAAAACGAGGGGATCTCCGTCTTATCCGGGAGCATAATATGTCCGCCGATAATCTTAATATCATATTGCTTTTGCAGTTCTTCACTGAGGTCACAGGTCGCATCGGCGACGATCACATAGTTTTTCATGGCAGTTTCTCCTTTTTCAAAAATGGGTTTCTATAAAGCTGAGGACACGGTCTTTCACCGCATCGCCGCCCGCAAGGAACGACGCGGTATGGCCCGCGTGTTCGACCGCGATCCATTCCTTTTCGGAAGCGCAGCTTTCAAAATTTGTGCGTCCCTGCTCGATCGGGACGGTGCTGTCCTCGCCGCCGTGCAGAAAGACGGCGGGGATCTTCGTATGTCTGAGCGAATCGGAGACCGGCGTGCGAATGTCGATCTTCAGGACCAGCCGCGCCATCAGCCGAATGAGCGGCATCAGCAGGTACGGCGGCAGATGTCTGCGCCGACAGTCGAGCGTCATCTGGTCGTAGCTGCAGGTAAAGCCGCAGTCGAGCACCATTGCCCGGACCTTATCGCCGTCGAGCTTATCCGAGGCATAGGCGGCAGCGGCACAGCCCATGGAAACGCCGCACAGCAGCAGCTTTTCCGTGCCCGGCTGCGCGGCCGCCCAGTCGGACCAGTCGAGCAGGTCGTATTGCTCGCGCAGGCCCAGCGTCGTGCAGCCTCCGTCGCCGTGTCCGCGGTTGACGGTAAAAAGCAGATTAAAGCCGCGATCGTACAGCTCTTTTGCCAGTGCACCGAAGCAGAATATCGGACTTGCGCGGTAGCCGTGAACAAAGATCGCCGTTTGGCTGCCGCCCCGATCGTACCAGAAGCCGCGCAGCCTCGTGCCGTCCCGCGCGGTAAGCGTGACCTCGGCGCTCGGCTTGGAGCGCAGGTACGCCTCCGCCTCGTCCATCCGCGCAAGATAGGGCGCGTAATAGGGCTTTGAACGGTCGCGCGCGGCGTAATACGCTCCGTCCTTCGGAAGATAGAATATTTTATAAAACATCAGAATTGCCGGTGCAAGAATGAAAACCAGGTAAAGCGCCGCAAGCAGCAGTATTATTTTCCAAATCATTCGTCTATCCCGTTTCGTAGTGAATTATTCCCGCACCGCAAGGGGCTTTTATTTTACTCTCGCCTCGATATAGTCCGCGACCTTGCCCAACGTGTCCAGATCGGACATGCTGGCGTCGTCAAAGCGGACGCCGAAGGCCTCCTCCACGGAGATGACCATATACAGCATCGCGACGGAGGAAAATCCGAGATCAGAGATCAGATTCGACGTTTCCGTACACGCCGCGATCGCCGCGCGGTCGCTGTCGTCCGCAGCAAGCAGGATCTCCTTGAGCTTGGCGATAATTTCGTTTCTTTTCATGTTTCTTACCTCACGCTTTTTCCAAATAGTCCTTCAGCGCCTGCTCGCGTCGATGCAGCAGCTCTGCGGCGGCCTCGATCTGCGCAATGCTCATCCGTTCGCCGCCGATCTCTTCCGGCCTCAGCGGCTGTCCGACCACGGCAGTCAGGCGGTCATAAAAATGCCGCCGTTTTCCGACGTAGATCGGCACAATGGGCCGTCCGCTTCGCAGTGCCATGAGCACCATACCGGACTTGAAGGAAGCCAATGCCCGCTCGTCCTGATTGACATGCCCCTCGGGAAACATGGAGACCAAATCGCCGCGCTGCAAATGCTCGGTGATCGTCCGAAAAGAGCGCATGTTGAAATCCGCACGGTCGACCGGAATGCACAGAAAGCCCCGGAAAAGCAGCGCCGTAAAGCGCCTGTCGAAAAACTCCTTTGCGCAGATAAAGTGATGTCTGCGATACCAGACGGCAAGCTGTAAATAGATCGGATCGACGAATCCAATATGATTCGAGATCAGGAGCGCTCCTTCCTTGAGACAACCGCGCGCCGAAGGGTCGAGATAGATCGTCTTGGGGCGGTAGAGCAGCAGTCCGGGTATCGCCGCCGTAAATCTGACAAAATCGAAAAACAAATATCGCAGAGAAAGCACGGGGCTTCGCTGTGTCTCAGTCATGGCACTTCTCCCCCAGCGCAATTACGCGCGCGCGCATTTTCTTCGTCACCTCGTCGATCGTCTCGCGGTCCGATTTTCCCGCAGGAGCAAGCTCCCGCGCATAAAACGGCTTTCCGATCACGACGGTAGCCGGTGCATCGGAAAAATAGCGTCCGTCGGTATAGACCGGAATGACCTGCACATCGGAAGACAGCGCCAGGAACGCGGCGCTCGGCGCAAAGGGCAGCGGACGCGCCTCTCCCTCGCGGGGCAGACGCCCCTCCGGGAAAATGCAGACGACACCGCCGCGCCGCAGGATCTTTTCCGATTTTGCGACAAAGCCGAAGTCATGCGCGTTACGGTCGACAAGGATGCCTCCCATCGCACGCAGATACGGACCCAGCACCGGCTTGCGGAACAGCAGCTCGGCCATCTGGCAGCGAAGCGTTCTGGAAAAGAAGACGAACAGCAGCACCGCGTAGTCATAGATCGACGTATGGTTGCAGACGATGATCGCAGGGCCTTTGATCTTACGCTTCTGCACGGTGGCATCCTCGTAACGGACACGTGTGCGGAAGCAGAGCCGCTGCAGCGGCCACGCCGTGATCTTGGTAAAGGCGTTGCAAAATTTAATCCACATTTCCGATAACCTTTTCAATATATTCACTCAGCTCCCGGACCGTCGACAGGCTCTTGCCGTTGTCGGTCGGGAAGGATACGGAGAATTTTTCCTCCAGCGCCGCGATCAGCGCAAAGTAGTCCAGACTGGAGCCGCCCGCATCCAGGAAAAAATCGGCGTCGGGCGCGATCTCCTCCGCAGGCCTGCCGAGCGCCTCGGCAAACATCGTGCGGATCACGGACGCGGTATCGCTGCGCACCGTCTCCTCCTCCCGCACGTCGTCGGCCAGAACATGCAGCCTCCCGGCCGCATAATCCCGCGCAAGGCGGCGGCGGTTATACTTAAATTCCTCCGCAGTCATCAGCGGGTCGGAGATCAGAGCGATCCGTCCGATACGGCCCGTCAGATTATGCTCGTTCAGCCGCGCGTTAACGGCGGCGCGGAGCGCCCTGCGCTTATCCGGCGGGCAGGCGTCTCCGACCGAGACCAGAAGCGTCGGGATCTGCGCACGGATCAGGCATACGCCGCGGACATCCGGATGCTCGAGCAGCGGCTCGATCAGATTCGGATTGAGATTCTCCCCGTCTGCGGCCACAACAAGGTCGTCACTGCGCCCGAGAATGCGGTAATGCCCGTTGACGCACTCGGCAAGGTCGCGTGTGCGGAACCAGTCCCCGCGCGGCTTGGTCACGCCGTCCTCGATCACATATTTTGCCAGCGCCCTTCCGCGCACGAGCAGGCAGCCGTTTTCGTCGATACGGTACTCAATCGAAGACATCGGCTTTCCGACAAAGCCGGCGTTCAGAAGCTTGGAATTTCCGCTCAGCTCCACCGAGGTGATGCCGATCTCGCTCATTCCGTAGCCGTCGGCAAGATGATAGCCGATGCCGTTGAAAAATTCCAATACGCGCGTCGGGATCTCGCTGCCGCCCGTGATCATAAAGCAGATGCTCTCTCCGAACAGATTCTCGCGGACCTCGCGGAAAGCAAGCCGCCGAAACGCCGAGCGCAGGCCCGGCACGCCGCCGACGGCACAGGAAAGGCGCAGCGCCTTTTCAAATTTCTTTTCGGTTTTTTCTCCGCGCGCATGGATGGTCTTTATCGCCTGCTCATAGACGGTCTGCCAGAACAGCGGCACGGCGAAAATGTGCGTGACCTCGTGGCGCCTGATCGTGCCGACAATGGTCTGCGGCGCCAGATCGTTGAGCTGGACGAAGGTCCGGGAGAAAAACGCAAACCAGATGTACACCGCGACAAGGCCGAAAATATGATAGAACGGCAGGAAAACGAGCTGCTTGAGCTGCCCGTTATAATGCTTTTTCGTCTGGCTGCATTCGCGGATGATCTGGTAGCTGTCGTCGATCTGAAAGCGAAATTCCTCCGGAGAGTAGGCGCAGAGCTTCACATGGCTGGATGTACCCGAGGACATGACCAGAAGCTCCGTTCCGAACGGCGCGTCATGGGCAAGCGGCGCGGCAGGCGTAAGCTCGCCGAAAAGCACGGTTTTCCGCGAAAACCGCTTCCCGTCGGAAACGACGGCCGCGGCAGCGCAGGCAGACAGCGCGTCCTCCAGCATTTCGTCACTCAGGCGCAGATTCATCAGCAGCGGACGGAAGCCGCTTCGCAGGATCGCCCAGAAGGCCTCCAGCCAGTGCAGATCGTTCGCCATGGAAAGTCCGACGACGCTGTTCGGCGCAAGCCCGTTCAGGGCGGCCTTCAGCGCGGGACTGATCGCTTCGATGCGCTCGTACACTGCGCCGTAGGTCGACCGCACAATGCGGTAGCCCTCGCTTTTTTCATACATGATGTTGCCGCGCTCGGAAAACATCAGCTCGTAGAGCGAAGCAAAATCCGCAGGCATGGCATGAAAGCGTTTCAGCTTTGCCGCAACAAAAGCATCGATCGACGGATAACCGCCCAGCGTATCTCTTACCATTCATCACACCACTTATTTCAAAGCTTTGAGCGGGGCAAAAAGCAGGAACGGTCATGCACAGCAGCTTTCGCGTACAGGCATGACCGATCGTCGTTACAGATATACGGCAGTCCGGCGGCGATTATACTGCAATTTTTTCACGCAGTAAGCAGCCGCAGAATGTCTGCCGGTTTCGTAACGCGCCTATTCGACAATTCCGCACAAGATGATTATAGCCCATGGCGCGGAATTTGTCAATGTGGCGCGAACAGTTTGGGAAAAAAGGAAGCTTTCGTTTTCGGATGCAGAGATATCATTCATCCTGCGCCGCAAGCTGACAAACGACATAGCCCGCCAGCATCAGCCCGGCGCAGGACGGCACCCACGAAACGGACGCGGGGATCGTCCGCCGCCCCGGAGGCGGCGTTTCCAGCTCTGCGGGCTTGCAGGGAAGCTCCTCGCTGAACAGCACGGTGTGATGCGTTATTCCGCGCGCACGAAGCTCCCGCCGCATGATCCTTGCAAGGTGGCAGCCGCTGGTCACGGAAATATCGGTGATGCGGAACTGCGTGGGGTCCAGCTTATTGCCGGTTCCCATCGCGCTGATGATCGGGATGCCACGCTCCTTCGCCGTTTGGATCAGGCTGAGCTTGCAGGAGACGAGGTCGATCGCGTCGACGATATAGTCATAGCGGCGCATAAAGAATTGTTCCTTTGCTTCTTCCGAGTACAGCAGCGGCATGGAGGTTACGTCGCACTCCGGATTGATGTCGCGCACACGTTCGGCCATAACGTCGGACTTATAGCGGCCGAGCGTGGAGTGAAGCGCGCAGAGCTGACGGTTCAAATTGGTCAAACCGACCGTATCGCTGTCAACAAGGGTCAATGCGCCGATCCCGGCGCGGGCAAGTCCCTCGGCGACATAGCTGCCCACGCCGCCGATCCCGAACACAATGACGCTTGCATGCTTCAGGCGTTCCATTGCTTCCGCGCCGAGCACCATTTCCTGCCGCAAAAATGGATGTTCCATTATATTTCCTCCGAACGGTTCAAAAATTAAAAGCACGGAAAAGTTCAGCCCGCTTTCGGCGGGCTGAACTTTTCACAAAGCGGTTTATCAGTTGCTGCTGGTCGTGTTCAGCGCCAGATTGACGTTCGCTGCCATTGCGGCGGACTCGTCGTAATTGCAGACCTCAATTGCCGCCTTGATCGCCTCGGACTTGAGCGTGTTGGTCACGTTCCAGTAACGCAGCGTTTTGTTCTGGCCGACATAGTATACGACATAGGTGCCGTTTGAAGTCTCAAATTCGCTCCAGTCACCCGCCTTGCGGTCCTCGAAAGCACCCCACTTGAGCGCATCCTTGGAGAAGTACGCATAGGTCGCACGGCTTGCAGCCTCCTGGACATCGGTGCTGGTCGCGCCGTACTTGGTCATCAGGGTCTTGAAGTTATCCTCGGAGCCGTCCTCCTTCATGGAAGCACGGATATCGGCAAGCTTCTCCTCGGCGGTCGGCTCTGCGTCTTCCGTATTATCGGCAGTGCCGTCGGCCGTGTCATCGGCGGTATCATCGGTCTTTTCCTCATCGTTCTTGATGAGCATATAGAGCAGATCGGAGGTGAAATAATCTTCCTTATCGATCAGCTTCAGGACATAGTAGGTATTATTGTCTTCGCTTGCAAAGAGCTTGACGTCGTTCGGCTTCGCCTCGTCAAAGAGCCAGTTTGCAGCTTCCTCGCTGATGCCGCTCTTGACCTTTTCGCGGGTCTGATCGGCACGGACCGCCGCGCCGTCGTCGCTCTCGTCAAAGTCGGCCGCGAACGCCTCTGCGTCCTTCTTTGCCATTGCGCGCTCCTCGTCGTTCGGCTCGGTGCGCTTTTCTTCCGCGCTCTCCTCCGTAGTTTCCTCGGTTGCCTCGGTCGCTTCGGTGGTTTCGGGAGCCTCGGTCGTTTCCTCGACGGTCTCTTCGGTCGTTTCTTCGACAGTCTCCTCGGCGGTCTCGACGGTCTCGTCAACAGGCTCTGTCGTCTCCTCCGGCTCCGTCGCATCGGTCGACTCGGCCTCGGTCGCATCGATATAGGACGATGCGTTCACCGTATAGCAATAGTAGGTCGCCGCGTCAAAATCGGCGGGAGATTCATTGTAACGGGCCTCAAGCTGCTCATCGGTATAGGTGATCTTGCCGATGTAATGCTCTGCGGTGTGGGTAACGTTCAGGAAGTCGCGGTAGCTGTCGATGGTGCTGCCCGAACCGAACAGGAGCTTCAGATAGCTGCTTGCGCTGTAGCCCGCGTTCTTTGCATAGGTCTTGAGCGTAGTGATCTCGTCGTCGATCTCCTTCTGCTCGTCCGCATCGGCCTGATAGCCGTCGGCAAGCGCACGGTCATAAACCGTGTAGGCCTGCACGGCATAGTCTCTGGCGGCGCTGGCAAAATACTGCGCCCAAGTAACGTCGTAGGTCTCGCCATCGGAGGTCTTATCATCAAAATAAGTCGCATCCATGCCGAACCAGCCCAGATAGGTCACCGCCGTTGTGGAGACCTTCTGCTCATTCAGGCCGACACCGGACTTGATGCCGTAAAGATTGGCATAGGTGCTGGCACTGTTAACGACGGAATTATAGAAATAATTAAATTCCTTCACAGAGATCTTGTGCTCGCCGACGGTCAGGACGGTCTTATTGCGCTGAACGGCACGGTAAGTAAAAATACCGCCGAAAACGACGACCACGATCAAGGCCATGCAGATCGCAAAGATCCAGCCCTCGGACAGCTTCTTTTTCTTCTGCTGCGCAGGAGCGGGCTGCTGCTCCTGAACGACACGCTTTTTTCTTTCGCGGGAAGCGCTCATTTGATATTACCTCTTTCATGAGAAATTCTCGGGCCGCGCCCGAAAGTTACAGCATGAGACATTATACTCTGAAAATCGTAATCTTGCAAGAGCAAAGTACGAATTTAGGAAAAAAGTTTACGGAACGGTAAAAAAAGTCCCCCGCTAAAGCCGTGTAGCGCCATTTATAACCTGCACGAAACGGCAGGTGGGTTGTCTCTCCGCATCTTTTCTGCTTCCAACGTCCATTCGCGGTCAAAGCCGGAACGGGAGGCCTGCAAGCCGAAACGGAAGTCCGACATCCCGAAGAAATGATGTGGGTCTAAAAGGAGCTATCACGCACCAAGCAGGGAACTTTATTCAGTTTTTGTCGTCAAATACCCAAATCGGTCATTCTTCCCCGTCGTCGAGAAGCTCCTGCATCAGCAGGTCATAGACCGTTTCAAGCTCGTTTTCATCCTCAACGGCGACCAGCATCGGCTCGCCGTCCTCGTCGGTAACGGACTTGAGAATACTGACCTCAAGCTCGTCTTCATCCTCGTCAACGTCGGCGGGCGTAAGCGCAAGGTACTCCGACCCGCGGTAGGTCACGGAGGAAAGCACCTCCAGCTCGTATTCCACGCCGTCCTCGTCGGTGATTGAGATCACATCGCGGCCGAAATCCTCATCCATAGCCGTTCCTCCTTCGTTTCTCTGTCACTATTGTAACCCCACAGACGGAGAAAATCAAGAGGAAAATGCGCGAACGCATTTTTTTGACGTTCAACAGCTCAGGAGCAAAAGCTCTCCATGACCTTGGCAAGCTCCCGTTCGTCGCCGCATTCGATCCCGTTTTCCAGCCGCGCGTGGTCCGCCTCGGGAAGCATGGAGACGCGGACCTCCGTCCGCACGGTCTCACCGCTCTCCTCTCGGACGGCGACGTACCCGTTTTCGCTCGTTACCGTGTAGCTTTCGGCAAACGCCGGAACGAATAGAAATTTTACCGATAATACGATCGCCGTAACTGCGGAGAAAATCCAATTCATTTTTATCACCCAACGCTAGTTTTTCGTAATGAGCGAAAAATATCCAACAAAAAATGCGCTAATATCGATTTGACAGGCGTGATATAATTATGTAGATAGGGATATTGGTCAGTCTCACGCGGCCTGCCGCGTCCCGAACGAGCGAAACACCCACGGAACACGGGCGCAAAGCCCCCGAACTAAATATATTATAAGGTTTGCCGCGCACCGCAGACGCGGCAGGTACGGACCGCCCGAGGCTCTGCCGCCGCCGCTGAGCTTCATTTCCCAACGGCGCCGTACCGTGCGGCAGAATGGAGGATCTCATGGCCAAAAACGGTCAACCGCCCGCAAAACAGCCTCATATCGCATGGCGCATCTGTCGTGTCGCGCTGCATGTCCTCGGTAAGATCATGCTCTGGCTTTTGGTCATTGTCGGCACGCTCGCGCTGATTGCCGTCATTTCCGGCTCGATCTTTATGACAAAATTTTCCGAATATCTGAAAACGGACGTCATCCCGCAGGCCGAGGATTACGCCGACACGCTGGATCTGGACAGCATCTCGCTGGCGCAGACCTCGATCATCTACTATACCGACCCCGACACCGGCGAATATAAGGAATACCAGCAGCTCTACGCCACGCAGAACCGTATCTGGGTCGGCATCGACGAGATCCCGCTGGACATGTACAACGCCGCCGTTGCCATCGAAGACAAGCGCTTCCCCGACCACAGCGGCGTGGACTGGCTGCGCACGCTGTCGGCCGTCCGCAACTTTGCAGGCGGCGATTCCTCCTTCGGCGCATCGACGATCACGCAGCAGCTTATCAAGAACCTCTCCAACGAGGACAGCATTACGGTCCACCGCAAGGTGCAGGAGATCTTCCGCGCTCTCGCGGTCGAGGAACGCTATACCAAGGACGAGATCATGGAATGGTATCTGAACACCATTTATCTCGGCGAAGGCTGCTACGGCGTGCAGAGTGCGGCGCAGGTCTATTTCGGCAAAAACATCAGCGATCTGACGACCGCCGAATGCGCCTCCATCATCGCCATCACCAACAATCCCTCGCTTTACGACCCCTATATCAGGCCGGCCAATAACGAAAAGCGGCGCAACACCATTCTTGCCGAAATGTACGCGCAGGGCTATATCGACAGCGAAGCCGAGCTGAAAGCGGCCAAGGAACAGGAGCTGGTCTTCCATGACGGCCGCTACGACGAGCAGAGCTTCCGCTGCAGCAACTGCACCTTCGAGGGGACCAGCGACCAATACAGTCTCGGCGCGGACGGACAGTATTATTGCCCGTGGTGCGGCACCTTAAACCCTGCCGTGGACGACAGCAACACCTATTCCTATTTCACCGATACGGTCTACCGCGACGTGCTCAAGGATCTGAGCAGCAAGTACGGCATCAGCAAGCAGGCTGCAGAGCAGAAGCTTCTGACCGGCGGTTACCGCATCTACGCCACGATCAACCCGAAGGTCCAGGCCGTCGTCGACCGCATTTACAGCAATCCGGACAACGTGCCCGACACCGTCAGCACGCAGCAGCTCCAGTCCGCGATCACCATTGTGGACAACGCCACGGGCGACCTGATCGCCATCTACGGCGGTGTGGGCGAGAAGGAATATCCCCTCTCCTATAACCGCGCGGAAGCAAGCCTTCCCACCGGCTCGTCCGTCAAGCCCATCGCGGTCTATGCGCCCGCGCTGGACGCGGGTCTCATTACCCCCGCGACGGCAATTGAGGATTCCCCCTTCTATGAGAACACGAGCTGGCCGCAGAACGACGCGCGTAGCTACAGCGGCATGTGTCTGGTCCTGCGCGGCGTGACAAGCTCTCTGAACACGATCTCCGTTAAAACGCTCGACAAGCTCGGCCTGCAAAACAGCTACGATTTCCTCACGCAGAAGCTGGGGATCACCACGCTGGTCGACCACTACGAGCAGGGCGGCAGAGAATACACCGATATCGCCTACGCTCCCCTTGCGCTCGGCGAACAGACCTTCGGCCTGACGGTGCGCGAAATGACGCAGGCCTACGCGACCTTCCCGAACATGGGCTCCTTCCGCGAAGCGCGTTCCTATACGCATGTTGAGGATGCCGACGGCAATCTGATCCTTGATAACGCGCAGGAAAGCCATACCGCCATCAGTGAAAAGGCCGCATATTATGTAAACTATATGCTCAGCGACGTCGTAAGATACGGCACGGGCACGCCCGCCGCGATGAGCAATGTCGCTGTCGCCGGTAAGACGGGCACCTCCGCAAACAACCAGTCGCGCTGGTTCGCCGGCTATACTCCGTATTACACCGCCGCGGTATGGTGCGGCTACGATTCGCCGGAGCAGGTCATCCTCTCCAATTCGTGGGCGAATCCGGCGACCGTCATGTGGCACAAGGTGATGGAGCAGCTTCACGCCGATCTGGAATACCGTTCCTTTACGCAGCCGGAAAACGTCGGCTGGTACAGCGTGTGCTCGGACTGCGGGCTCACCGCCACGGAGGCATGTGAAAAAGACGTGCGTGACAACGGCGGCAACCGCGTGACCACGGTCCGTCTGTTCTACGAAGACGCGCCGAACGGAATCTGCACCTGCCATAAGCTGGTAAAGATCTGCGAAGAATCCGGAAAGATCGCCAACGAGTACTGCGAGGAGGTCCCCGGCAATACCGTGACGGAAAAGGGTATGCTGATCTTTAACGAGGAATGGCGCGTGCATAAGGACGAGCCTTACGTCTACAACGAGAAGAATAAGGATTCGTTCTGCACGATCCACACAAAGGACAGCACCAAGCCGACCGAACCGCCTACCGAATCGCAAGGCCCGACCGAGCCTACCGAACCGACGGAGGCCCCGACTCCCCCGGATGTTTCCCTTCCGTGGGACGAGGGCGAATGGTATGAGCGCAGAAAAATAACAGCCTGATACCCGGACTCCGGGGCGATCTTTCGATCGCCCCGATCGGTCTTTCTAAGAATTACCTATATTATAATGTAACGGGGCCGCATCGAAGACGAAAGCCCCCGGTCAAAAAGCAAAATCAAGAAAACGCATTACGAAAGATAATACCGCTTTATTTTCGGGAACACTCGAAAATGTAAAGCAGCTAGGAGAAACGCCCATGTGGAAAGCGGAGCAATGGAAGGATTATGAGGTTTTGGACACCTCCGACGGTGAGAAGCTGGAGCGCTGGGGACGCTATTATTTGGTGCGCCCGGACCCGCAGGTCATCTGGTCGACGCCGCGTAAGGACCCGCGCTGGAAGCGCTATGACGCTCGCTACGCCCGCTCGAGCAGCGGCGGCGGGCAATGGTCCCAGCACAAGCTGCCCGACCACTGGCCGATCCGTTACCGCGACCTGACTTTCCATGTCAAGCCGATGAATTTCAAGCACACGGGCATTTTCCCCGAGCAGGCGGTCAACTGGGACTTTATCGACCGCAAAATCAGATCGGCAGGACGTCCGATCTCCGTTTTGAATCTCTTTGCCTATACAGGCGGCGCCACGCTGGCAGCCGCGAAAGCGGGCGCCTCCGTCTGCCACGTCGACGCCGCAAAGGGCATGGTCGCGTGGGCAAAGGAAAACGCCGCTGCGTCCGGTCTGAGTGACGCGCCCATCCGCTGGATCGTGGACGACTGCGCAAAGTTCGTCGAACGGGAGATCAAGCGCGGCCGCCGCTACGACGCGGTCATCATGGACCCGCCGAGCTACGGGCGCGGACCGTCCGGCGAAATTTGGAAGCTGGAAAAGGATCTGTTTCCCTTTCTGAAGCTGGTCAGCGGCGTTTTGTCCGACGATCCGCTGTTTTTCATCATCAATTCCTACACAACGGGTCTTGCTCCCTCCGTTTTGACGTGTCTGCTCGACAGCGTCGTCTCTCCGCGCTTCGGCGGACGGAGCGAAGCGGACGAGCTTGGCCTGCCGGTAACGGACTCGGGGCTGGTGCTGCCCTGCGGCGCGACCGGACGTTGGACACGGGAGGCGCCGGACCATGAGTGAAGCGATCAAGGTAAGCAAGCTGCGCTTTTCCTATCAGGCGCAGGACGCGGAGCTTTCCGTCCCGGTCTTCGATGGGCTGGACCTTTCGATCCGGCGAGGCAGCTTTGTGGCCGTGCTGGGCAGAAACGGCTGCGGAAAATCCACGCTTGCCAAGCATTTTAACGCCATCCTCCTGCCCGAAGGCGGCAGCGTGACCGTCTTCGGCATGGATACCGCCGACGAGGCGCTGCTGCTGGACATTCGGAAGACCGTCGGCATGGTCTTTCAGAATCCGGATAACCAGATGGTTGCCAGCGTCGTCGAGGAGGACGTCGCTTTCGCGCCCGAAAATCTCGGCGTACCGCCGCAGGAGATCCGTCAGCGCGTCGACGATGCCCTTAAAACCGTCGGAATGTATGAATACCGCACGCACGCGCCGCACCTGCTTTCCGGCGGGCAAAAGCAGCGCATCGCCATTGCGGGCGTGATCGCCATGCAGCCGGACTGCATCGTTCTCGACGAGCCGACTGCCATGCTCGACCCTCACGGACGCGAGGAGGTGCTTGCCACCGTGGAGCGTCTGAACCGCGAACGCGGCATTACCGTCGTGCTCATCACGCACCACATGACCGAGGCGATCCATGCCGACCGTGTGATCGTCATGGACAAGGGCGGCATCCGCGCCGACGGCACGCCGAAGCAGGTCTTTACGCAGGTGGAGCTGTTGGAATCGGCCGGGCTGACCGTCCCCGCCACTACGAAGCTCCTTTATGAATTGAACCGCGCCGGGGCCGATCTGCCCCTTGACGCGCTATCCACAGAAGAATGTGCGCAGGCACTTTGCAGTTGGGCAAAGGCTTGACCACCGGAGGAACAACATTGTCAGCAATCATCGAGGTACGCGACCTCTGCCATACCTACAGCGTCGACACGCCGTTTCAGTTCGACGCGCTCAAGCATTTGAATTTTGAAGTGGAAAAGGGCGAGCTGCTTGCCGTGATCGGTCACACCGGCTCGGGAAAATCCACCCTGCTCCAGCACCTGAACGGACTGCTCAAGCCGACCTCCGGCGACGTGCTGCTCGGCGGCGTGAGCATCTGGAAGGACAAGCAGACCGTCCGCGAGGCGCATTTCCGTGTCGGACTGGTCTTCCAATACCCGGAGCACCAGCTCTTTGAGGATACCGTCCGAAAGGATATCGCTTTCGGACCGAAAAATCAGGGCTTAAAGGCCGAGGAGATCGAGCGTCGCGTCCTTCAGGCCGCGCGTTTTGCGGGCGTGGACGAGGCCGTTCTGGACAAATCGCCCTTCGATCTCTCCGGCGGCCAGAAGCGCCGCGCCGCCATTGCGGGCGTGATCGCCATGCAGCCCGAGATCGTCATTTTTGACGAGCCGACTGCCGGGCTTGACCCGGCCGGCTGCGCCTCTCTGCTGGAAAACATCCGCAATTACAGAAAAGCGACAGGCGCGACCGTTATCATGGTCAGTCACTCCATGGACGACGTCGCCGCCATGGCCGACCGGCTTCTGGTGCTGGACCATGGCACCGTGGCCTTTCTCGGTACGCCGAGCGAGGTGTTCACGCACGCCGCAGAGCTTCATGCAATCGGACTTGCCGTTCCGCAGGTCACGAAGCTGTTTCTGCGCCTGAACGAGCTTGGCCTTCCCGTCGACCCCGCAACCTATACCTTTGAGGATGCCTTGGCACAGCTCAAGGCGCTGAAGGGAGGGCGCGGAAAATGCTGAAAAATATCACACTCGGGCAGTATTTCCCGGGAAACACGCCGATCCACCGTCTCGACCCGCGCACCAAGCTGCTGCTGGTGCTGGTGTATATCGTCGCGCTGTTCCTGTGCAAGTGGTTCGTCTCTTACGGGATCGCGCTGGTGTTCCTGGTGCTGGCGGTGTCGCTTTCCCGCATTCGCCCCAAGGCGCTCTTCAGCGGCCTGAAGCCGCTGCTTATCATCATTCTTTTTACCGCCGTAATCAATCTGTTTTACTCCGACGGTCATGTGCTCGTTCGGTTCTGGATCTTTACGATCACGCGCGAGGGCATCTTCAACGCGCTGTTTCTGGTCGCGCGCATCATGCTGCTGGTCATGGGCACCTTCCTTCTGACCTACACCACCTCGCCCATCGCCCTGACGGACGGACTGGAATCGCTGCTCTCACCGCTGAAAAAGCTGCACTTCCCCGTTCATGAGCTTGCCATGATGATGAGCATTGCTCTGCGCTTTATCCCTACGCTGATCGAAGAAACAGACAAGATCATCTCCGCGCAGAAAGCGCGCGGCGCCGATTTTGAGACCGGCAACGTTTTCCGCCGCGCCAAGGCGCTGATCCCGATCCTCGTACCGCTGTTCGTCAGTGCGTTCCGGCGCGCCGACGAGCTTGCAACGGCAATGGAATGCCGCTGCTATCACGGCGGCAAGGGACGCACAAAGCTCAAGCAGCTTCGTTTTACGGCAGGAGACCGGATCGCCTTTGCCTGCGGCGCCGCACTGCTGGGCGGCGTGATCACATTGCGCATCTTCGGTCTTTGATCGAGCATAAGGAGGATGACTGTGCGGAATATCGCTCTGTTTTTAAGATACGACGGCTCTGCCTACCACGGCTGGCAGGTGCAGAAAAACGCCCGCAGCGTTGCGCAGACCTTGGAGGAAGCAGCGTCGGCCGTGATGGGTCATAAGGTCCACATGACGGGCTGCGGCCGTACCGACGCAGGCGTTCACGCGCGGGTCTACGTCGCAAACTTCCGCACGGACTCCCGCATCCCGGTCGACCGCATTCCCTACGCGCTCAACACGCATCTGCCTGTTGACATTGCGGTCTATGACGCAAGAGAGGTGCATGACGGCTTTAATGCCATCGGCTCCTGCGTCCGTAAGGAATACACCTATCAGATTTATAATTCCCCCATGCGTGACCCGTTTTATGTAAACCGTGCATGGTTCTATCCCAAGCATCTCGACGAAGGCATCCTCCGCGAAGCCGCCGCGCAGTTTGTCGGCACGCACGATTTTGCGGCCGTACGCTCCGTCGGGACGGAGGTCCGCTCCACCGTGCGCACCGTCTATCATTTCGACGTGGAACGCGACGGCAAGCTGCTGTATTTCCGTATCTGCGCGAACGGTTTTCTCTATAACATGGCACGTGCCATGACCGGAACAGTGATTTACGCGGCGGAGGGAAAGTTTTCTCCGCAGGAGATCGGCGGCATTCTCGCAAGCGGCAACCGCACTGCCGCCGGACCGACCGCACCGCCGGGCGGCCTGTTTATGACACAGCTTTGGTATGACGACGGGGAGGTGGCCTTCCATGTCCGTTAGGACGCCGAGGAAGGAAACGCCGAGAAAAAAGAAAACGCATCCTTTTTTGTATTTCGGACTGCTGGCGCTGCTGGTCGCCGCTGTTCCGCTTTCCTATTTTTATTTCAAAACGACCCCGCAAAAGCAAGAATTTACAGATTCTTTACAGGAATCGATTGCGATTTCGGACGGATTCTGCTATACTTTGACAAACAAAGGCTTTGCCTACGCAAGCCGCGGCGGCGTCACTGTCTGCGCCCCGAAGCCGCTGAAAGCGTTAACGGGAGCATTTTCCTCGCCCGTTTTAACGGGCAGCGGCAGTCACCTGCTGCTGTATGACATCGGCGGAACGCGCTTTGCGCTGTTGGACGACAGTGGAAACGTTCTTTCCGAAAAGGAGGCCGACGGAATGCTTATAGGCGGCGCTCTCGCGTCGGATGGCCGCTTTGCCGTGATCCGTCGCGACACCGAGCGTCTGACCGCGCTGGAGCTGTACGATCCGAGCAGTGAGCTGCTGTATCGCCGCACCTCGGGCAGCGCATACCTTTACTGCTGTGCGCTCTCTCAGGATCGGATCGCCGCCGCATTCCTGTCGGCCGATTCCCAAGAAAACACGATTTGTCTCATCTCTCCTGCGGACGGCTCTGTGCTCTGCGAGCACGCTGTCGGCCGGCAGACGGTCTTGTCCCTTGCCTTTTTGGAAAACGACCGTCTGTGCGCCGTCTGCACCGACGAGCTGCTCTTTCTCGATTCTGAGGGAAACTGCACGGCATCGCTCCCCTCTCCGAACGACTGCAGCTTCGGCAGCAGCTTTGTATCCGCGCTGTACGACGGCGAGCTGGTGCTGTACGCGGACGACGGAAGCGAGATCGCGCGGACAGCCGTAGCGGAGGACGCGCAGAGCATCGATTCCCGAGGCCGCTTCACCGCCGTAACAGGCAGCGGCGGCTTGCAGATTTTTGACGACAGGCTGCGAACGCTTTCGACGCTTTCGCGCGATGGTCTGCTCTGTGCGCTTGTCCGCGAGGACGGCAGCGCCGTCTGCATCACCGAAACGTCCGCAGAATTTTATGACCCCTAAGGAGGACACCACATGAAACCGACACTTTGCAGCAGATGCGGAAAAAACGTCGCTGTGATTTTTATAACGAAGGTCGAAAACGGCAAAAGCACCAACGAAGGTCTTTGCCTGAAGTGCGCGAAGGAGCTTGGCATCAAGCAGGTCGACGAGATCGTCGAGCGAATGGGCATCACCGACGAGGACCTTGACGGCCTCAACAGCGAAATGATGTCCCTGATGCAGCCCGAGGAAGATGACGAGGACGATGACATCGGCAGCCGCACCGCGACCTTTCCGCACATGAACCGCCTGTTCGGAAACGGCGGCGAAATCGCACCGCGCGAGGAGCCGAAGGAGAAGAAGGATGCCGCCGCTGCGGAAAAGCCGAAAAACAAGAAGAAAAAATTCTTGGATAATTACTGCATCAACCTGACCGCAAGGGCGCGGGAAAACGCCCTTGACAAGATCATCGGGCGCGACGTGGAAACGGAGCGCGTCGTGCAGATCCTGAACCGCCGCCAGAAGAACAACCCCTGCCTGATCGGCGAGCCGGGCGTCGGCAAGACCGCCATTGCCGAGGGTCTTGCGCAGCGGATCGTCGCGGGCAATGTCCCCTTTAAGCTCCGCGATAAGGAGATCTATCTTCTCGACCTCACCGCGCTGGTAGCGGGAACGCAGTTCCGCGGTCAGTTTGAAGGACGTATGAAAAGCCTGATTGCCGAGGTCAAGGCCTGCGGCAATATCATTCTTGTTATTGACGAGGTGCATAATCTCGTCGGCGCGGGCGATGCCGAAGGCTCCATGAGCGCTGCCAACATTCTGAAGCCCGCCCTTTCCAGAGGCGAAATTCAGGTCATTGGCGCAACGACCTTTTCCGAGTACAGAAAATACATTGAAAAGGACGCGGCCTTGGAGCGGCGTTTCCAGCCCGTGACCGTCGCCGAGCCGTCGATCGACGAGGCGGTCGCCATTCTTCGCGGCGTTGCACACTACTATGAGCTGTTCCACGGTGTCCGCATTACGCCGGAGATCGCGCGTCAGGCGGTCATTCTCTCGGAGCGCTATATTACCGACCGTTTTCTGCCCGACAAGGCGATCGATCTGCTGGACGAGGCCTGTTCGGATCTGAACCTGCATACCAAGTCGATCTCCGACCTTGCGGAAAAGCGCAAGGAACGCGAGGATTATCAGCTTGAGGTCAAAATGCTCACCGAGGACACGGAAAACGAGAACTTCGAGCGTCTGGCGACCCTGCGCAGCAGCATTTGCCGACTGGACGGCGAAATTGCCGCATTGGAGGCGCTGCCCGCGCCGGTCCTGACGACGGAAAATCTTGCCCGCATCATTGAGCTGTGGACAAAGATTCCCGCCAGCAAAATTCGTGCGCAGGAATATGAGCAGCTTCGCACATTGGAGGAGCGCCTGAAAAAGCGTATCGTCGGACAGGACGAAGCCATTCGCGCCGTCGCCTCCGCCATTCGCCGCAACCGCGTCGGCATCGCGACAAAAAAGCACCCTGTCTCCTTTATTTTCGTCGGATCGACCGGCGTCGGCAAAACGGAGCTGGTCAAGTGCCTTGCAGACGATCTGTTTGATTCCGTCGACTCGCTTGTCCGTCTGGATATGTCGGAATACATGGAGCGTCACTCCGTCTCCAAGCTGATCGGTTCGCCTCCCGGCTACGTCGGCTACGACGAGGCGGGGCAGCTCACGGAGAAGATTCGCCGCAAGCCCTACAGTGTTGTTCTTTTTGACGAGCTTGAAAAGGCGCATCCCGACGTTCTGAACGTGCTTTTGCAGATTTTGGACGACGGCCGCATCACCGATGCGCAGGGACGTGTCGTCAACTTTGAAAACACCGTGATCGTCATGACCTCCAACGCCGGTTCGGACCGCAAGGACGGCTCGGTCGGTTTCGGCCGCACCGTTTCCGAGCAGAGCAAGGAAAAGGCCATGCGCGCGCTTTCCGATTTTTTGCGGCCTGAATTTTTAAATCGCGTCGATGAGATCGTCTGCTTCAACCGTCTGACCGAAGAGAATTTCCGCGGGATCGCCGCGATCATGCTGGGCGAATTGAAGGACAATCTGGACGAGCGCGGGATTTCCCTCTCTTGGGACGATTCGATCATCGATCATTTGGTAAAGAAGTCCTATTCCGTCACCTACGGCGCAAGAAATCTGCGCCGCACGATCCAGCGTGATATCGAGGACGGCGTCGCTGAAAAGATCATCGACAGCTATGACGCACCGATCTCTCAGGTCAAGCTGACTGCCGAAAACGGCGAAATTCGGATCCTCGCGCTGTAAGTCCCCGTAAAACATCGAATGCCGCCGAACTGATGCGTTTTTCAGTCCGGCGGCCTCCGTTCCCGGTTTATTGCACTTACGGCAGCGCTCTCCTCTGCACCGCGATGCACAAAATACAGAGATTTCTATCTTGCAAGGAGCTACCCATGATAAAAGCAGCTTTTTTTGACATTGACGGCACTCTGGTTTCCCTGAAAAGCAAGGTCTATCCGCCGTCGGCAAAATATGCCATCGCCGCACTGCGCCGAAACGGGGTTCTGTGCTTCGTGGCGACCGGCCGCTCAAAATTTGAAATTGCCGAAGAGCATCTGCTTGACGGGATCGACTTTGACGGCTATCTGACCAACAACGGTCAGGATGCCTATGCGCCGACGGGTGAGCTGCTTTACGGAACACCGCTCGATCCTGCGGATGCCGCCGCCGTGCTGGACCGCGCGGAACAGCTTGGCTGTGCCTGCTGGATGGTCAGCGCGGAGCAGAGCGTTTTGAACCACCTTGACGCCCATGTGGAAGCGGCCATGGAAGCGATCCACACCCGACCGCCGAAGCTCGGTCAGCTCCGTCCGATGCTGGAAAAGCCGATCTACAAAATCGTCCTGTTTGTATCGCGCGCGGAGATGGAGCAGATCGTTGCGCTCGCGCCGCACAGCCGCACCACGCAGTGGTTCCCGCTCGGACACGACCTGATCTCCCGCGATGGCGGAAAACGCAACGCCATGCTTGGGATACTTGCCCGTTACGGACTGACGGCGGAAGAAGCGATCGCTTTCGGCGATTCCGAAAACGACCTTGAGATGCTTCGCGCCGCCGGGATCGGCGTAGCAATGGGAAACGGGACGCCCGAGGCGCTGGAGGCGGCGGACTACGTTACAGACGACTGTGACGACGACGGACTGCTCCACGCGCTGGAGCATTTCGGACTGATTCGCCCGATCTCGGTCAAATAATCGTCGGACATTTTTTCATATCACGCTGCAAAAGCGGTCATTTCGCGGCTCCGCGCCGTCTGAAATGACCGCTTTTTATTGACACAATTACCCAATATGCAGCACAAAGTTTCGGCGGGCAGGTGCATCAGCGCCTGCCCGCCAAGTCTTTTACTTATGCCTTTGTTATTCTGCGATACGCTTTTTCTTTTTAGCCGCGCACAGGACGCCGATCACAGCGACGATGCCGACAAAGAGCATGGCGATCCACAGATACAGGCCGCTGTTGTCACCGGTCTGCGGCGTGTTCTGCTTTGCATCCTTCACGACTGTAAAGGTCGTGCTTGCCGTGCCGTTTTTGGAGACGATGCTGAGCGTGTGTCCGCCTGCGGAAAGCGTTTTAAGATAGCTCGCCTTCAATTCGACTACCGTACTGCCCTCGTAGACAAGGTAGTTATCCCTTGAAAGCCCTGTGCCGTCGACGAGGACCTTGACGAACTCGTCAAATTCGGCATTGCTGACGAAGCGTGCGTTTGCCTTCGAGCTTTCATACCACTTCTGGTGTGCGCCCTCGATGATCGACGGAGCGAAGGATATCTTTTCCAGCGCCTCGATGCGTTCGATCACGTCGTCCAGCTTGTCGAGCGCGTCCTTGCCGAGCATGGACTTCTCGTTTTCCGTCAGGCCGTCTACGAGGTCCTTGACCTTTTCGGCTTCGTCCTTGTCGCCGAGCTTCGCGTCGTCGGGGTTCGGGAGATCGTCGATGGCCACGGCGGCCTTCTCGGCGTTTTCGATCGCCGCGAGGGCTTCCTTGACGGCTTCGAGCTGGTCCTCAAGGGCTTTGCGCTCTGCCTCGGTGTAGTTGCCGCCAAACTTGTCAAGAGCATCCTCAAGGGCCGTCCGCGCCTTTTCAAGCGCTTCCCTGTCTTCGGGCTTTACGTTATCCTTGGTGATGTCCTTGACCTCGATGATCTCGTCGGCCTCCGCCGCAGCCTTGGCCTCGGCAATGCGGTCGAGGAGGACCTGCGCCGCCGCTTTCAGCGCTTCAAGCGCTTCGCGTTCGGCATCGGTCAGATTGTCGCCGTTCAGCAGCGCGTCGATATCGGCAATCAACTGCTCGATAGCGGCCTTGTCGTCGCTGGTAACGGTGTCGATGTCATAGCCGTTCACGGCCTCGGTGATGCGGTCGATCTCCGCCGCGACGACAGCAATGCGCTCTTCCAGCGCCTTGCACTTTGCCGCCGCATCCACAAGCTGCTGCCATTCCTCGGCAGTGGACTCATCCTCGTCAAATGCCTCGGCAATGTCCAAGATCTGACGCTCGACCGACGCGATCAGTTCGGCGTCGCTTGATTTGACATTGTCGACCGTAATGGCCGCAATGGCGTCGGTGACGGAGGAAATAGGCTTCATGACGACCGTGATCTCGGTTTCGTTGCCTGCCTTGTCGATCGCGTGGATGACGTAGACTGCGTCGGTGTCGCCCGTGAGAGAGAACACTTCGCTGACCGGTTTGCCGTTCAGGGTCACGGCCTCAGGATTCTCGTCGTCCACGGCGACGCGCTTGGTCACATAGTAGGTCTTTCCATCCTCTACGCCGACGATCTCCGGTGCGGTGGTATCGAAGGTCGCGCCGTCGGAGCCGATGTAGGTGACGTTTCCGGCGTTGTCTTCAATACGGACGTAGATGATGAAGCGCTCCATGTCCTCGGCGGGGATGTCGAAGTCGCTGTCGTCCGTCCAGTCGGTGAGGGCGCGGACCGCTGCCTCATCGAGGAGCTTGTCGGACTTGTAATAGAGAATGGACCGGATGCCCGAGGCGTCGTCGTCCGCCGTGAGCTTGACGTTGACCTCACTGTTGAAGAACAGGCCGAATGTGATCTTGTTCAGGATGGTCTGGAACGCAGTGCGCTCGTTCAGCGTGACCCCGCCGGTCGGGGCGGTCTTGTCGATCTTGTAGTGCTGGGTCACGACGGAGGAGATGACGCCGGTCGTCGTGTTCCGGACGTAGAATGTAAGTGTGCCGTCCGAGGTTTCGTCGGAAGCGGTCAGCGTCTGCGTCCATTCGCCGTTTGCCGTATCCGTCCGGCTGAGCTGCCAGCCGTCGTTGGCCGTGACGACAAAATCGGTGTTGATCCAGTCGTTGGAATTGACGCGGTACTCCGTGCCGTCGGACAGGTATTCAACGATGGAAGCGGTGATGCCGGTCGGCTGCGTGAGCGTGTAGTTCGCGACCGTTTCCGCGTCGCCCTCAAGGGCAAAGGCGGTGAAATGGATCGGAATATCCTTGCCGATCGCCGCGCTGTCGAAGGTCGGTGTACCGTTCACGAGACGAACCGTGTCGCCCTCGACCACGCCGACGAGCGTCGGCATACCCTCGATGGTGGCGGCAGTCGTGCCGTCATACTGCTTGTCGCTGACCTTGAGGCCGTCGATCGTCAGTTCCTTCGCGGTGATATCGGCAGTCACATCGCCGGGCTGGGAAACGAGCTTGTAGTTCCCTGCTTCCTTGCCGGTCAGGGTGAAGCCGGTGAAGGTCACGGCCTTGGCGTTGCCCACGTTCTTATCGTCGTAGGCGGCGGAGCCTGTTTTGATGGTCAGGCCCTTGCCGTCGAAGTTCTCGGACAGCTCACCGATGTTCGTGATCTCTGCGGCGGTCGTGCCGTCGTAGACCTTGGCAGCGGCGACAGCCGTGCCGTTGATGGTGACTTCCTTGACGGTGATATCGGCGGTGACGCTTGCGGGCTGGGCGGTGAGCGTGTAGTTTGCCGCATCCCTGCCGCTCAGAGCGAAGTCAGTAAAGGCAACGGTCTTGCCCGTGCCGACATTCTTGTCGTCGTAGGCAGCCGTACCGATTTTAACGGTCAAATTCTCGCCGTCGAAGTTCTCGGACGGAGTGCCTGCGTTCGTGACGGTCGCGGCAGTCGTGCCGTCGTAGACCTTAGAGGGTTCGACCGCTGCACCGACAATTGTGATCTCCTTGACGGTGATATCGGCGGTGACGCCTGCGGGCTGGGCGGTGAGCGTGTAGTTTGCCGACGCCGCACCGGTCAGCGCGAAGCCGACGAAGGAAACGTCCTTGTCCGTGCCGACATCCTTATCATCGTAGGCCGCAGTGCCGTGGACGATAGCAAGATTCTCACCGTCGAAGTTTTCCGAAAGCGTGCCGTAGCTTGTGATCTCTGCGGCGGTCGTGCCGTCATAGACCTTAGTCGGCTTGACGGTCACGCCCTCGATGGTGATTTCCAGCGCGGTGATATCGGCGGTCACGCCGGAGGGCTGCTTGTTGAGTTCGTAGTTTGCCGCGTCGTCGCCGGAGATGGCGAAGCCGGTAAGGGTCACGGTCTTAGCCGTACCGACGTTCTTGTCGTCGAACGCCGCCTTGCCGGTCACGATGCTGACCTTGTCGCTGCCGACCAAGCCGTTGAGCGTACCTGCGGAGGTGATCTCCGCGTCGGTCGTGGCGTCGTAGACCTTGCTTGCGACGGTCACGCCGGAGACGGTGAGTTTCTTCGGGTAAATCTCAAAGGTCATCGTCGAGGAGGCCGCTTGGAAGCTGTCGCTCTCGGCCAGCGTGATGCGGATGGCGTAGAGACCGGCGTTCTTCGGCGCAGTGGTGGTGTAGGCGGTGTCGTCCGCGTCGGCGGGTTTGTACTCATACGCTGCGGCACCGTCGGAATCAGTGTTGTAGATCGGTATTCCGATGGGGTTGCCGTCGTAGGTCTTACCGTCGTAGGTCTTATGGTCGATGGTCGGCGTCTGCTTGCCGACGATCAGCTTGAACGTCAGTTCCACCGGGGCCTCGTTGCCTTCGCGTTCGACGTATTTCTCGCCCATGGGGTCAAAGGTGACGCGGATGTTATATTCGCCTGCGGCGAGGGTGCGGAGGTAGCGATTGTTCAGCGTGGTAGCGCCGGTCGCGTAGCGCGTGTAGTCGCTGTTCTCGCGGAGCTTCTGCGTCCCGTTGTAAACCGCTGCGATGCGGTTGCCATTCAGCTTCACCGAGAAGGAGACATCCTTGTCACTGTTCATGACGAAGGTCGCGGATTCGTTGATCTTCTCTGCGTCGGTGTAGAGGACGATGCCCTCAGAGTTGACGACGGTGATGTTGCCGCTCTCGTCGGTCACGCGGACGTAGACGATGGCCTTTTGCTGCGGCTCGATGTTGAACCCGGCTGTGCCATTCTCCATGTCGAGCGTCGTCCAGTCGCCGGTGATGGCATCGGCACTTGCAAAGGCAGTCGCGGACAGAAGGTATTCCATCGATACAACGCCGCTGCCCGCGTCGGTGGCGGTCACGGTGACGGTCTGCGTTTTCTTGAAGAACAGGCCGAAGGTGATGGTGTTCAGGAAGGAGTTGAACTTGTTCGTGCCGATGGAAATTTCCGCCTCGGGCGGGGTGATGTCGGCCACGCCGGTCACCGTGATATGCAGATCGCTTTCGACCGGCTCATAGAGGTAGGTGGCCGTGTCGGACTGCAGGGTCTGGCCGTTCACCTCGACCTTGAAGCTGTCGGTCTTGGAGTAGCCCTCGGCGATCGCCACGGAGAAGCGGTAGCTTTGGCCGTGATTCGCGGACGGGAGGCCGTAGATGGTGTAGCCCGCGCCGGTCGACTTGATGACCGAGTAGGTCTTCATGACGGTGACGGTAACGGTCGTGGCGTTGCCTGCGATGTCCGTAGCAGTGACGACGTGGGCCTGATTGTCCTGCGCGATCACATAGCTGAAGGTACCGCTAACATAGCCGGAGGAGACGTCGACGCCGTCCACCGTTACGATAAATTCATTGTCGTCGTAGGCGAGGAACTGCGTGGCGTTATAGTAAGTCGCGCCGTTTTCAATGTAGAGAATGACCGGAGCGGTGGTATCGGTCGCGGCGACATAGCCGCAGCCGCAGAGCTTTTCGTGCGTGGCAGTGACCCAGCGGCAGTCATGCTCGTGCGCGACAACGGTAACGTTCGAGAGGATCGGATTGCGGCCGTCGGTGATCTCGCTGCGGTCATTATCCCAGTAACCCAGTCCATCTGCGAGGCAGTCGATGGCCCGCCGGTCGTTGATAGTGAGATGACCGAAGGTGACGCCCGCATAGAACGTGGCGTTGGCCGCTCCGTTGACATCACCGATCTCGGCGGTCGTGATCTTGACGGTGTTGCTCTCGGTAGGCTTAACGCTCAGGGTGCTGCCGGATTTGGCGACGAGCTTCGCAAATTCACCGGCATAGAGTGTCAGTTCGGCGTCGGCCTGCACCGTGATGTCGCCGGTAAACTTCATGCTGTTATGGACATACATCTTGCCGCCGGACTTCACGAGGGCTGCGCTGTGGACACTGCTGCTGCCGGAGCAGTCCAGCACTGCGCCGTTATTTACGGTGATCAGGCCGGAAGCCTTGCTGCCGTGCAGGCTGCCTCCGCCGCTGAGATTCAGGGCATCGTTCAGGGTACAGTAGTTCATGTCGACATTGTCGCCTCTGGCGTTCAGGGCCATCTCAAAGGTTGAAGACGTGAAGATACCGTTGCCGTTGCAGTTTACAGCCGCTTTGAAGGTGCAGTTGGAAGCGGTAAATGTTGCGGTCTTCGCGGTGGTGACGGCTCCGGTGATCGTGCCTTTGCGCAGCTCCAGCTTTGCGGACTTCATGACCGTAAGCTTTCCGATGGTCTTGCCGTTTGCGTCGATCTTGAAGTCGCCGCTGTCGACCTTGAGCGTGCCTGCCGCGTCGGCCAGCAGCTTGAGCGTACAGCCGTTGTAGTCGGCGGTCTTTGCAAGGGTGAGGGCGGCGTCGAGCCTGTCATAATAGGTGGTGACAGCATCGGCCTTCGTGATCTGCGCAGCAATGTCGGCGTAGCATGTGGTGCACTTATTGTCGTTGCCGTAGATTTCCGGATGCGTACATGTCCCAACGGTGATGCGGAAGGCATCGGTGCAGACCTCAAGGCCGTTCCATGCCAGCTTGATGCGGTATTCGCCGGAATCGGCGTTCGTGAAGCTGTCTAGCTTGAATTTGAGGATCATCTGCGGGTGGAGGTTTACATTTTGCGTCGCCTTTACGGTACCGTCCGTCTTTTCCAGCGTGACGGTGACCGCTTCTTCTTTGTCCTCCGCATGGCTTGCAATTGCCTGTACGACGGGGCGGCGGTCGGCGGGCATGGTGTCGTAGAGCGTTACGTCGGCCGGCTGGGTGGTGACGGTCAGGGGGGAGGGGACGACGGTAACATTCTCAATCCAGTAATCCGTACCATAGCCAGAAATGACCTGCGATACTACATGATTCTCGTTGGCGTATGTGCCGTCGGCCAGCCGGAAGGCGCAGCCGCTGGCGAGGTACAGCAGCGGTGAGCAGGACTTCTGGGTGTCAATATTCGGTTTGCTTGTGATCTGCCGGAAGCTGCCGCCCTTCAGGGTCAGCGTGTCCGTGCCATACGCGAACAGGGGCACGGCGAGGTCGCCGCTCTCGACGGTCAGATGTGCGCCGGAGCCGACAGTGAGCCAGTCGGTGCCGCTGGAGCTGCTGACGGTGCCGTAGCCGGTGATGGTCAGATCGCAGCTGCCCTCTACGTCGAGGCTGTGGCTGCCGCTCAGGGTCAGCGTTCTGTCGTTCAGCTCGATGCTGTACTTGCCCGTTTTCAGACGGTAGCCGCCGCTCTCCAGCAGGGAGCTTGCGTTCTGCCCGTCCAGCTCGATGTTCCGCCAGAGGACGAGGGCGCTGTTTTCGCGCGATTCGGCGCAGCGGATGGCTGCTTCAAAGCTGTCAAAGACGAAGGTATCCGTGCCATGCTCCACGGTCGCATAAACCTCCAGCCCGCAGCCGGGGCAGACCGGCTCCGGATCTCCGCGGATACCCGCATGGTCGCAGGGGATGACGGTAACATCGGATGCATCCGTACCGGTCGCGTTCGCGTAGGTTATGCCCTCAAAGCGATAGCCCTTGGCGAGGATGTCCCGAACGTCAGCCGCTTTCAAGGCGATGTTGGCAAAATGACCGCCGCAGAGCCGGAAGAGCGCTGCTTCTGCGGCAGGATCTACTTCCTCGGCGCCGCCGGTGGGCGTGAGGAAGCTGTCAAGTCTCTTGTAGTCGCCGGAATAGATGGTGGTCTTACCTCGGAGGACCAGATACCCCACATTGCCAAGTCCTACGCCCATCGTAAGCTGTGCATCATCGAGCACGGCGATCGGCGAAGTAATATTGCCCGTGCCTTCCGTCGAGTAAATCGTGACATCGCCGTAGATCGAGATGCCGCTGTCGCCCAGCGTTTTGCCGTTCAGGTCGATGAGCACATCGCTCTTGACAGAGACGTTCGCAGTAATCGTGGTATCCTGCAGCAGGGTCACGCTTGCGCCGTCGTAGGTCGTTTCCTCGGCCAGCGCGTCGAACAGCTCGTCGCCGCTGACGAACATCATGGTCGTCTCGCCGAGGGTGAGCTTCGCGACGGCCTGCTTGCCGCACTGCGTGCAGATGCCGGCTTCGTTAAAGTTGTGCGAATCGTACAGCGCAAAGAGGATGCGCGTTTGGTTGCCCGCCTTATCGACTGCAATAATATACTGCGTGGGATAGTGAGAATCTCGGAAAAGGCGGTAATTGCCGTTCGCGTCCTGCGTCAGGGTGACACCCTGCTGCGTTTCGATGCGGTCGAAGTTGACGTCCGACACACTGAAAACGATCTCCGGAGCGCAGCAGATATGGAGGCTATTGTCACTCAGCACCTTTTCCTCCGGCGAGATCATCGTGACCATCGGCTTTTGCATATCAACGGTGAAGCCCTCGGTCGCGGCGAAGGTCACGTTGCCCGCCTTGTCCTCGGCGGCGATGTAGATGATGCGGGTCTTGCCGTCGGAGTCCTCCGTCGGGGTGTAGGTGACCTGATTGTTTTCGAGCGGAAGGAATCTGCCGTAATCGTAAGCGTTTTTCACCTCAGCATACGTCTCGGCCGTTGCGACGATCCGGTATGTCAGCGTAACGCTGTCGGTCTCGGGGTTAAAGCCGTCTTGCGTATAGCTGTCGTCGGTGGCCTCGACCTTGACCGTGATGCCGCTGCTGATGTACTTGTCATAGGTCGCAGTGTCCTCGACATTCTTCATGGCAAGGTCGCCTGTGATTGTGATGGTTGGGTACGTTTCGTCCGTGAGCAGGTCGCCGTAGGACGCGCCGCAGACGGAGCAGACCGCCTGCTTGAAGTAGGTCGCTTTCTGTGAATGGTCGTCGCCGGAGTGGTCGCACGGTGCTTCGCACGACGTGCAGTAGCCGTCTTTATAGGTATGATTGTGCGGCGTGACCTTTGCACTGTCCGAATAGGTGAATCGCGCGAAGGACACCGTTCCCTGCGTGACAAACGTCCAATAGGCATCGTCGGTGATGCTGATGAACTTGCCCTCGTCCGTGAGGAACTTGTTGCCCGCGGCGAAGAAGCTGCGGATCAGTTCAGGGTCCTTCTCGGTGCCCAGACCGGTGTAGTCAAGGCCGCCGTACATCACGGTCGAGGCGATCTGCACGGTCGTCGCGCTGCTGTCAAACACCCACAGCAGAAGTGTGCCGTGGACCGTACAGCCGGTGACGGTCAGGTTTCCGGTGGATTCTAACTGGATGGGGCATGGCTTGACATAGTTGTCGTCGCTGCCACCTTCGCCGCCGGTAAGCTCCAGATTTTCCAGCACGGCGGTGCCGCCCATAACGCTGACCGCATTGCCGTTACCGTAGAAGAACTGCGTCTGACCGGGTGCAAAGTAGAAGGTGTTATAGATGCTGCCGTTCTTGATCGTGACGTTCGCCGTACCGGCGATTTGGAAGATATAACCCTGTGCATCCGCTTCCAGCGTTTTCCCGTTGAGGTCAAACGTGAAGCTGCCGGACTCCGCAAGGAAGTATTCCGCCGAGTCGTCGAGCGAAAGATCGCACAGGAGCTTCAGTGTCGAGCCGGGGAACTCGATTGCAGCATCCCACGCATCTTCAAGACTGTCGAATTTCGCCTTATCGCCGTTATCCAGCGTCAGAGCAGCAACAAGGAGCTGATAATGGCAGTTGTTGCACTTGCCGTCCTCGCCGATCGAGCTGTGTGAGCAGGCCATGCCGCAGGGGCATTCGTCGAGGCCGTCCGAGTTCTTCGTAAAGCTGTGCGTGTGCTTCGCGACACCGGCTTCACCGCCGTTGTAATAGTTCGTCCGGAAACGGACCACATTGCCGGACGCATCGACAAGGCCGTAGCCCTCCGCCAGCAGGTCGGCAACGAGGATGCCCGCCTGCATCGTGTCGATGCAGCGGAACGTGCCGCAGGTCAGCTTTGTATCCTTGGTGGTTCTATAAACGTGCAGGCTGTTGACCGTCGGCGCTCCGCTGCTGCTCGATTCCAGCGCCAGCGTTGCAGCGTGGGAGCCTGTCGCATCGTCCGTGCCGAGGGAGAGGTTTTGCACGGTGCCGATGCCGTACAGGGTAAGTTCGTCGGCAAGGGCGGCATCCAGCGTGCCGATCGTGCGCCCGTTCAGCTCAATGCGGCAGGAGCCTTTTACCGTGATCTTGGTCAGGTCCTGCAGCGGCGTGATCGTGTCGCCCTCGGCGTTGGTCAGGCCCTCTTCGGGCAGAGTCTCGAGATAGGTCACCGTTCCGTCCGCCGAGGTGATCTTGACGGCGTAGGTCTTGCCGCAGTGACCGCAGCAACCCAGCCAGTCGTTTTTGACCGTATGCTCACACGGAACGACGGAGAGGTTCCGAATCAGAGTTTTCGCGTCGAGCCGGAAGCCGTAGTCGATGAGAGCGCCTGCCGGATACTTGGAGAAACCCTCGTCGCATCGGAACGCGCAGTTCGGGGCCAGCAGGTCGGTCAGCGTGATATTCCCGTTGATGTTCGGGAAGGAGATATTGTTATAAGTACCGCCCGCGAGGTCGATGTAGCTCAGTTCCTTCGTGTCGGTCGTTTGGATGCTGAGATTGTTGATCGTGCCGCCCAGCACAGTAACGCGGGAGGCTGCCTTGGCGTTGATCGTCTCGACGACGCCCGCGCCGCCGGTCGGGTTAATGACCAGAATGCCCGTGCGGTCCAGCTCGCCCGTGCCGTTTGCGTCGCCATTGACAATCAGCGGGAGATCAAATTTGTCAAAGCTGCCGGTCAGGGTCAGCGTACAGTGTTCATTCACGGTGACGGTGTCGCCCAGAAGATGCTTGCCGTTCAGGTCCAGCGTGATATTCCGGCTGCCCCAGATATCGTAGGCCGGCGAATCGGTCAGCAGGGTGATCGTTACGGGGGCGGACATATTCCGCGGCGCGGCGTTGATCGCGGACTCGAAATTATTATGGTACGAGATGCTGTCGCCGACCTGAAGCGATACTGCGAACTGCGCACCGCAGCCCGTGCATTTGCCGTTCTCGTCGACCGTCGTATGCTTGCAGGGCGCGCCGCATTCGGGGCACTTGCCGTCATCAGAAAAGTCAGGATGCGTGTGCTCCTTGACCGTAACGTTGGTAAGTGTGGTCAATTCGTCGGCTTTGATGACCGTGCCGTCCTCGCCATAGAACGCGCGACCCTCGCCCAGCAGATCGGCGAGTGTGGTCGTTGCTCCGTAGAGCGACAGTTCGATCGCGGAGAATGTGCCGCCGTTCAGAATCAGCGAACCGGTGCAGTCTCGCAGGGCGAAGTTAAATGTGCCGCCGTTGACGATGACCTTACCGGAGGAAACGTACCAGCTCGGATCTGTTCCCCCCGCCGCTGCCTCTGTGTGGTCGTTGAAGGTGATCGTGCCTGCGCTCGACGACACACTCTTGACCGTGCCGCCGGAAACGCTGACATTGACCGTTGCATTATCATTCTCATCTCCGGTCCGGAGCGTGCCGACCTCGCCGCCGGTGATCGCCGCCGTGCAGGGGACATAGGCTCGAACTTCCAGCGTATTGATCTCACCGCTGTTTACCGTTACCTCGCCGCCGTAAAGTGTGATCGCGTTGGAGACATAACCGCTTCCGGTCACCGTCAGGCTGCCCGGCGTGACGCCCGTCACATCATAGTACTCATCGTAATCCGGCTTGCCGACAAAGACCATATCAAGCTCTTTGCCGTTCAGGTCGAGCGTGGTGTCGGCGGCAATGTAGGGCCAGTCTTCCGGAGCGGTCGTGCCGGGGAGCGAAACATTGCTCTGGAGCACGATCGTGCTGCCGGGGTTCGCGTTGGCGTAGGTCGTCGCCTCGGTGAACGAGCCGAAGAACTTCTCGCCGATCTTCGCCTCCGCGGGCGCGCCGCAGAAGGTGCACGTGCCGTCGGCGTTCAGCTCAGTGTGACGGCAGAGGATAACGTTGAGGGGATAGGAAGTAATGCCGCTCAGCAGTGTGTCCGGAGCGATAGCTTTGCCTTCCGCCGTTTCAAAAATATAGCCGCTTGCCAGCAAATCGCTCACCTTGGCAGTGACCGGTGCGCTGATTTTATTGTAGGTGCCGCCGGAGATCTGCACCTTCGCGTGCTCGCTGATGGTCAGCGAGCCGATAGACGTATCGCCCTTGACCGTCAGTGCGGCGCTGTCGCTGACCAAGACCGCGCCGAGCTTGGCGTTGTCGCCTTCAAAGTGCATCTTGCCGGAGACGATCAGCGGCCTGCCGAAGGTGATTTCGCCGTAGACCTCCATGCTTCCGTTCGCGCTTACAGTGACCGGCACATCAATCTTACCGCCGTTGCCGCTGATGTAGAAGCCGGCAGTATCCTGCTCGGCCGTGTAGTCTACCGTAATGCTGCCGTCACCGCTGATGGTGTAGCCGTTCAGGTTGATCGCGACCCGATGATCGGCAACCGTCAGGCTTTCCGCCAGCGTTGCGTTGGCCTCCATGGAGATCACATCAAGCGTACCGGTACAGGCCTCGAACGCCTCTGCCAGCGTGACGCAGTAGATCTGCCCACTGGTGCCAAACACCATCGCAATGATGGGCGCATCACAGACTGTGCAGCAACCATCAGAGCCTTTTACATGGGTATGCTCAGTCGCATGGACTGCGATCGGTGCTTTCGTAGGTGCTTTAGTCGGAGTCTCTGACGGCCCCTCCGTCGGGGCCTCG